>NZ_JBGJZO010000060.1:0-684 GCF_042610485.1 Paenibacillus oryziterrae
ACGATGTATAAAGTCATTGCCTTCACCATCGGCGCACTCTTCGCCGGTATGGCAGGTGGATTATCTGCTCACACGTTTTACGTCATCACACCGGGCAGCTTCAACTTCCTGAAGTCGTTCGAAATTCTCGTTATGGTCGTACTCGGGGGCCTTGGCAGTACATCTGGCGCGATCGTCGGAGCCGTGTTCGTCACCCTGCTGTATACCTTCCTGCGGGATTTCCCGGAATGGCGCATGATTATCTATTCCATCGTTCTAATTCTAATGATGATTTTCCGTCCGGGCGGTCTGCTGGGCACAACGAAATTATCGTTTGGCAAGTTTGGCAAGAAGGGGGCGAAGGCAAATGGCGGTATCAGCGACAGCAGTGCTTCTTAATGTAAAAGAAGCCAGCCGCTCTTTTGGCGGACTCAAAGCGCTCAGCGAAGTTTCGCTTCATATTAATAAAGGCGAATTGATTGGTCTCATCGGACCGAACGGCGCCGGCAAGACGACCTTGTTCAACCTGCTGACGGGCGTATATCCGCCATCGACCGGTAACATTATTCTGAATAATGAATCGGTGGGCGGGATGAAGCCCTACAAGATTAATCATAAGGGTGCGGCGCGTACCTTCCAGAACATCCGGCTGTTCACAGCCATGACCGTGCTGGAGAATGTCAAAATTGCGTTTCACCAGCATGC
>NZ_JBGJZO010000061.1:0-549 GCF_042610485.1 Paenibacillus oryziterrae
TTTTATGGAACAAAAGAAGTTTACAGCGCTCGAAAAATTAACGATCCTCCAAGAAATTAAAGAGGGATTAATTGGATTAAAGGCTTCAGCCCGAAAGTTCGGAGTAGCCAAGAACTCTATTGTGAAATGGCGGAAGCGGTATGAGTTATACGGTTACGAGGGGCTAGACGTTCGGACTCATAACCGTACCTATTCGGAGGAACTCAAGCTCCAAGCGGTTAGGGATTATCTCGAGGGGAAATTGTCCCAAAGGCAAATTATCTACAAATATAAGATCGCAAGCACAACCCAACTCGCCAATTGGATTAAGAAGTATAATGGTCATAGCAACAGCTTAACTGCTCATTCAGGAGGAACTAAAGCGATGACCAAAGGACGCGTAACCACTTGGCAGGAACGGATAGATATTGTGCTGTATTGCCTGGCGAATGGACAAGACTACACAAAGACAGCAAGCCATTTTCACGTTTCATACCAACAAGTATATAGCTGGGTAAAAAAGTACGAAGCAGGTGGCGAGGAGTCATTGCAGGATGGCAGAGGGCGCAC
>NZ_JBGJZO010000062.1:0-529 GCF_042610485.1 Paenibacillus oryziterrae
CCTGTCTTCGTGTAACGGACAATGTATTGCAGGATAATCATCAGGATAATTGTGATGATCAAGATCATGATTTGGTTGGATTCCACTTGAATGGAGGTGCCAAACAGTTGGTACTGCTTCTTGTCGAGGATATCCGGGAACCCTTGAGCCTGTGGTCCAAAGATCAGTACGCCGGTATACTCCAGCAAGAATGAGACGCCAATGGCGGTAATTAGTGCGGCAATCCGTGTGGACTTGCGCAGCGGCTTGTAAGCCAGACGTTCAATCGTAATTCCGAGAAGCGCGCTGACGGTCATGGAGAAGACCAGCGATATGATCAAGACCAATACTGGAGGCAACCCCGCCGAAGCCAGGTATTTGGCGCTGAACAGTCCGATGAACGAACCGACCATAAATACATCGCCATGCGCAAAATTGATCAGCTTGATGATTCCGTACACCATGGTATACCCCAGAGCGATCAGAGCGTAGATACTGCCTACAGATATTCCGTTAATTAGTTGTTGAATGAAGTACTCCATCGCCATCC
>NZ_JBGJZO010000063.1:0-515 GCF_042610485.1 Paenibacillus oryziterrae
GAAAGCGTCTTGAGCAAGGTTGACTTCCCGGCGCCATTGGCCCCGATCAATGTCACAATCTCTCCCTGGTTAACGTGGATACTGAGATCTTTCAGGGCGTGAATGGCTCCATAATATACGTTGATTCCTTCTACTTTCAGCATGCCTTACGCCTCCTGTCCCAGATACGCTTCAATAACTTTCGGATTGCTCCGGATCTCCTGCGGGGTGCCATTGGCAATCAGCATGCCGCGGTCCAGCACATAAATCCGGTCGCAAACCCCCATTACCAGCGACATATCATGTTCGATCAGGAGAATCGTCAGGTCGAATTCTTTACGGATCCAGGCGATGAGATTCATCAGATCCCGGGTCTCATTCGGGTTCATCCCCGCTGCCGGCTCATCGAGCAGCAGCAGCTTGGGTCCAGCCGCCAGCGCCCGTGCGATCTCCAGGCGCCGCTGGTTTCCGTAGCTGAGATTACCCGCCACTTCTTCCGCCTGATCCGCCAGACTGAAGATTTTTAGAATATCCAT
>NZ_JBGJZO010000064.1:0-504 GCF_042610485.1 Paenibacillus oryziterrae
AACGTTATGAGAAATTCGGGTTAAACAATAAATGAAGACAAAGCAAATAACTAATTAAAACAAAAGAAATTAAGAAACTGAAAAACAGCAAGACTGAACAAGAGCGAGACTGAATAAGAGCAAAACTGAATAAGAGCGAATACTGAAACAGAGCAAAGACCCAATAAGAGCAAAGATTGAATAAGAATAAAGACTGAACAAGAATAAAGACTGAACAAGAGTAAAGACCCGAACACGAACAAAGACGAAATAAGATCTAAGATTGAACAAGATGAAAGGCGAATTAAGATCAATAAAGAATAAGTCCCAATACAATATTCAGCAAATTCAGAGAAGACCCGAACATCTCATAACATTGCATTCACGCTGCGGGCCATACGGCCCTGGGTCTGCCCGAAGAAAGTCGATGAAGTCGGGGCAGGCAGACAACCCTGCGAACCTAACCGCATCGCGGCCGCCCCGTTGGGGCTTAAGGTTCTCGGGTTCGTGAATGCGGAAACGTTA
>NZ_JBGJZO010000007.1:0-212661 GCF_042610485.1 Paenibacillus oryziterrae
TAAACAAGCTGACTCCTGTTGAGTACAGGAATCAGCTTGTATCCTAGGTTTTTTTTCAATGTCTACTAAATGGGGTCTTGACCACGTTTGGAGGACACCTTTTTCTATGTGGAACGGAGAAGCTTCACTTATGGGAATTAAAGTGTACAGGGTGCCTCAGAGAATGATGGTGTTTTGTGCTTTTTTCAGCTAAAATATAAGAAGAATCCTGTCACACTAAACGTTGAATTTGAAGGGATGGGTGAGAGATGTCTTCCAAAAACGATATGAAGCTCGGTTTATTCATCGCAGCCGCCGGTATCGTGATTTTATTCGGTAAGCTCGGTGTATTCGGCTTCCTGGGCCGCAACCTCTGGCCGCTAGTGCTTCTGCTTCCGGGCCTGTTCCTGCATGTACTCTTCTTCAGCCGCAGGATTTCTGCTGCTGCGCTCATCCCTGCCGGCATTTTGACGGTTTATGGCCTGTTATTTGGACTGTGCAATACTTGGGGCTGGGGTCTGATGAAATATATGTGGCCGGTATTGCTTCTGGGAGTGGCAGTAGGGCTGTTCGAATATTCGCTTTATGCTTCGCCTCGGACGTCGGGTTTCTCAGGTGCTGCGATCGTGTTAGGGCTGCTGAGTCTGGTTTTATTGTTCTTCAGTTTGCTGGGAACGGGCGCACTTTATGTGCTGGGAGCCGTTCTTGTTGCAGCAGGTATCTTGCTCATTACCGGAGTAGGGCGTTCAAAAAACCGGAATAAATGGAACAAGGGCTGGTAATTCCGTCAGCACGAAAATTGGAAACTGTTTTTTCATAAAAAGACTTGCTTTTCATAGTGCTTTCACTATAGTATTAAGGATATGTTGAAGCGTCGGCTTTCTGCCAGGCGCTTCTTTTGTGAGACTGCCGCTACATGCTATAAATTTTAACATTTTTAATTTGATAAATGAGAGGATTTGGATACAAATCATGCATTCAAGAAAAGATATTCGCAACATTGCGATCATTGCCCACGTTGACCACGGCAAAACGACACTAGTCGATCAGCTTCTGCAGCAATCGGGAATTTTCCGCGAGCACGAAACAATGCAGGAACGTGCAATGGACTCCAATGATCTGGAGCGGGAACGCGGAATTACCATCCTGGCTAAGAACACAGCCATTACCTATAAAGAATTCTTGATTAATATCGTGGATACCCCGGGACATGCCGACTTTGGCGGCGAGGTTGAGCGGATCATGAAAATGGTTGACGGCGTATTGCTCGTTGTTGACGCTTATGAAGGCTGTATGCCACAGACGAAATTCGTACTGCGTAAAGCGCTGGAACAGAACTTGACTCCAATCGTTGTCGTGAACAAAATTGACCGCCCTGCAGCCCGTCCGAAAGAAGTTATCGACGAGGTTCTGGATCTCTTTATCGAGCTTGAAGCGAATGACGAGCAATTGGAATTCCCTGTTGTCTATGCTTCTGCGATCAACGGTACATCAAGCTTGGATCCTGAGAAACAGGACGATACCATGCTTGCGCTTTATGAAACTATTATTGAGCAGATCCCGGCTCCGACGGAAGATGTTGAGCAACCTCTGCAGTTCCTCGTGACGCTAATGGATTACAATGAATATCTGGGCCGTATCGCCATCGGTCGTGTGAACCGCGGTATTATCCGTCAAGGTCAATCCGTAACGGTTATTATGCGTGACGGTAAGAGCAAGACAGCGCGGATCGAGAAACTGTTTGGTTTCCAAGGTCTGAAGCGTGTTGAAGTTGAAGAAGCTGGCGCAGGTGACATCGTAGCCATTGCCGGCATTAAAGATATCAACATCGGTGAGACGATTGCTGATCCGCAGTTCCCTGAGGCGCTGCCGGTTCTGAAGATCGATGAGCCAACCATGCAGATGACGTTCCTCGTGAACAACAGTCCATTTGCCGGTAAAGAAGGTAAATGGGTAACTTCCCGTAAACTGCGTGAGCGTCTGTTCAAAGAACTTGAGACAGATGTCAGCTTGCGTGTAGATGAAACCGAAAGCCCGGATGCTTTTATCGTTTCTGGACGCGGTGAGCTTCACCTTGGTATCCTGATTGAGAACATGCGCCGTGAAGGGTATGAGCTTCAGGTTTCTAAACCGGAAGTTATCGTTAAAGAAATCGACGGTGCCAAAATGGAGCCGCTTGAGCGTTTGATGATCGACGTTCCTGAAGAGAGCATGGGCTCTGTAATGGAAAGTCTCGGAACACGCAAAGCAGAAATGGTTAACATGATCAATCATGGTACTGGCCAAGTCCGTCTGGAGTTCCTGATTCCTGCACGCGGCCTGATCGGATATAACACACACTTCTTGACCCTTACACGTGGTTATGGCGTCATGAACCATGCGTTTGACAGCTATGCTCCACTGATCGGCGGTCAAGTTGGCGGACGTCACCAAGGCGTGCTTGTTTCCAGTGAAACAGGAACCTCAACGTTCTACGGCATGATGGGTGTCGAGGACCGCGGTATTCTTTTCCTGGAGCCGGGTGCTGATATTTATGAAGGCATGATCGTCGGTGAACATACACGTGAGAACGATATTATCGTTAACATCTGTAAGGAGAAAGCTCTGACTAACGTTCGTTCGGCAACCAAAGACGAAACCGTTAAGATGAAAACTCCGCGTCTATTCTCTCTGGAGCAAGCTCTGGAATATCTGAATGATGATGAGTACTGTGAAATCACTCCTAAATCCGTTCGTCTTCGCAAAAAGATCTTGAACAAGAGTGAGCGCGAACGTGCGGAGAAACACCGCAAAATGGCACAAGCTAACCTGTAATTAAACCATGTAAATCAATTATATTCAGCCGCCGGAAGATTCCGGTGGCTGTATTCTGTTATAATGTAAGTATTCAAGCAATACATAAAGGAGTGACTGAGCTATGCAGGTCTGGTTCGCCGAGCATCCCGTGATCGCCTATATCGTCATATTTGTTTTGCTTAGTTATGTATATAACAGGGTATTCCGCGTTAATCAAAAGCTGTCCACTCTCAAGGAAATCGTTCTCTATCTCATGATGGCTGTCGGCTCCGGTATGCTTCTTATTTTCCAGCACGACAAGTTGCCAATTATCCAATGCCTGCTTGTAGCCGTCGGGCTCATGCTCCTCGTGCGCGTACGTTATATCGTTGAAGCTAGGCAAAAGCGTAAAGAAGCTAAAGCTCACAAACCATCCTGAATAATCGGCGATTTTCTTTAATCAGTAATTAACTGTAATTGCTATGGCAGCGAAGGGTCGGAGGGATTCTGTAGAAACGAAGTGGTCGCCTTTAAAGTCCGATTTTCTCCTATTCTAACTATTCAATAAAAATCGGGCTTTAACAGCGATCGAAAGAACCCTCCGAACCGTAGCGCCAGATACGACAATGGATGATTAACTAAATTTTCAGCCGAATATTCACCCAATACATCAAACGAACAGTAAAGGACTTATTCCACAATGAGCATAAGTAACAACGGTTTGCCACCAAGATCGAGTGGACAACAGGCCAATAAAAGAAATCAGGTACAGAAATCAACCTCCAACCCGAAGAACAAGAAGAAAAAAGGCTTTTTCGCCAGACTGGTAAAAACGGTGTTAACCCTTCTGCTTATCGGTGTGCTTTTGACAGTAGGGTACCTGGCATATCTATATGTAAAGCTTGATCAAGGGGTGCTTGATACTGGAGTGGATAAACCGGTAGCACCTGAACAGTCGGCCAAGGTTAAGCCACTGACCATGCTGCTTCTCGGAACGGATAACAGACCGAAACATCCATCCAACCTTACCGATGTTATTATGGTTGTTTCTCTGAATCCTGACACCAAATCAGCGACCATTGTCTCTCTCCCTCGTGATACGTATGTGGAGCTGGACGGCTATAAGAAAGACAAGATCAATGCTTCTTACTCACGGTTTAAGAAAAAGGAAAAAACAACTGGCATATTAGCTGAAGATGAAATGAAGAGCATGATGGGAAAATACTTGGATGTCAAAGTGGATTATGTGACTATTCTTGATTTTCAAGCCTTTCGGGAGATTGTAGATGCACTGAAGGGAGTTAACGTCAATATCAGTAATGATATGTGTTATACCGACAGCGTTGACGGTACTAATATCGATCTGAAGGCGGGTCCTGCGAAGCTTCATGGCGATGAGGCGCTGGATTATGTCCGTTACCGCAAGTCCAACTGCAGTCCGAAGACTAAGGGTTCTGATGACTTTGACCGCAATAAGCGTCAAAGTGAGGTGCTGCATTCTATGATCGACAAGATGCATTCGCTTGGCGGAGTGACCAAAATCGGTGGCATTCTGGACGCAGTGGACAGCAATATGCAGACAGATATTGAGCGTGATCAGCTGAAGGCTATGATCGCCCAGTATTTCAAGATCTCCAAGGATGACGTGGAGTTCAAACCGGTCACAGGAACGTGGCGCAGTCCTTATGTGTATATAAATGAGGAAGAGCTCTCCGCTGCCAAACAAAGCCTCAAGGACCGACTTGCCGGAATCTCTCCCGTAGTCACGCCGAGTCCATAAGGTTCAGGCAGATATCTTAAAATTGAATGCAAGTTTGGACCTGTGTTATAATACATTATATAACGTAATCCAATTACAACTGAATGAATTCATGTCGCCTAGGGGGTCTGCACTATGTCCGAAGCCGTTGCTCAACTGAATGAATCCCTGCTAACGATGCTGCAATCGGAAACCTTTGTCCTGTTAAATACGGTTGATGCGGAGACCGGCGGACCAACCTCCACAGCCATTTCGTGGATTTATGCCGTAAGTCCTTCCGTAGTTAGACTTGCCGTTGATCACCGTTCAAGACTTGTGAAGAATATGAAGGTAAATCCCCTGGTTACTGTGACTGTTTTTGGTGAAGGATCGGTGCATGCCATCAATGGACGTGCCGAGGTCAGACAGGACCCGCTCCAGGATGTTCCATTTACCATGTGTTGTTTTGATGTTGAAATTGAAGCGGTTCGTAATGCGCTTTTTTATGGGGCGCAACTTGACTCTGCTCCACGATATGCCAAAGTGTACGACCAACGTGCTGCTGATAAGCTGGACGCCCAAGTGTTCGCTGCCATGAAAAAAGCCTAGTGAGAGATCACTGGGCTTTTTCTGTATTTATTGACCGTCTGCTGGTTTGGTATCCTTGGGAAGCTGAGGAATGATCCGGCCTATAATATCAGCTAGTTCTGCTGCAAAACCGGAAACAGGATGACCTTGACTGATGTGGCGGCTCATCTCATTCAGTCTGCTGGATAAGTCCATATCGGAAGTGACCAGTGCATTCACGCCCCTGGGATCCTTACGGAGTGCTTCAGCAACAGAGTATTTAATAGTTCCAACTCTCGAACGTGGCAAGTTTCCTTCAACATCGATGCCTACGATGGCTGTCTTTCCCATTACAACACAATGTGCACCGTTGACGCCGGGTACACGCTCAGCCAGCTTCTCTAAATGATCTTTCAGAGCTACTTCATTGTTATCATTTACTGCAAGTGGCTGGACCTCCCGTGAACCGGTATCAGTGTTTTCCGTTCTCACGGATTGTTGACTCTGAGGAGAGGGTGATGACTCTTTATTAACGATACCGCAGCTTGTCAGCAGCAGCACCAGCAATAAACACATGGCTTTTCTCATATGGGGTTTGCTCCTTTCTGCCATTACCAGATATAGATTTATCATTACCTGCGGCGGAAAGAGTTATGTATGATCCATCAAACCAGGCGCTGTGGAGGGGATACCATGACAAAGATATTTGTACTAGACACCAACGTGCTTTTGCACGACCCCAATTCGATATTTTCTTTCAAGGAGCATGAGGTCATTATTCCTGCGATTGTTCTGGAGGAAATCGACTCCAAGAAACGCAACGCCGATGAAATTGGCCGTAACGCCCGTACTGTCTCTCGTCTGCTTGACGGACTCCGTGAACTGGGCCACCTGCATAGTGGTGTGGAACTGGAGCATGGAGGGAAGCTGAAGGTTGAACTAAATCACCGCAGCTTTTTGAGGGTTCAGGAGATGTTTGGAGAGGTATCGAACGACAACCGCATTTTGGCAGTGGCTCTGAATTACCTGAATGAGGAGAAAGAAAAAGCGGATCCGCGGCCAGTGGTGCTGGTGAGTAAGGATGTGCTCGTCCGTATTAAAGCGGATGTACTGGGCATTACTCCTGAGGATTATCTCTCGGACCGGACCGGAGATCTGAACGAGCTATATGCCGGATATCAGTCGCTGATGGTGCATCCATCCTTAATTGATGAATACTACAGCAACCGGTATTTGTCCGTGAAGCAGCTGGGTCTTTCATATCCGCTCTATCCTCATGAATTTATAATACTGAAGGATGAGATAGGAAGCGGTAAATCCGCCCTGCTTAAGGTAAATAATGATGCCTCGCGTTTAGAACCGTTATACCTTGGAAATGACGCGGTTTGGGGAATCAGTGCCCGTAACGCACAGCAGCGGATGGCACTCGAGCTTTTGCTGAATGATGATATTCCTCTTGTGACCATTACAGGTAAAGCCGGAACAGGTAAGACATTGCTTGCGCTGGCGGCCGGTTTGTTCAAAGTAGAGGATGAGCATAAATATAAAAAACTGTTGATTGCCCGTCCAGTTGTTCCAATGGGCAAGGACATCGGTTATCTTCCAGGGGAGAAGGATGAGAAACTCCGGCCATGGATGCAACCGATCTACGACAATCTGGAATTCCTGTTTGACACCAAAAAAGCAGGCGATATCGATAAAATATTGATGGGTCTGGGCAGTATTCAGGTGGAGGCGCTGACTTATATCCGCGGACGATCCATCCCCGGACAGTTCATCATCATTGATGAGGCACAGAATCTTTCGCGGCATGAGGTCAAAACAATAGTATCGAGAGCCGGTGAAGGCAGTAAAGTGATACTGATGGGTGACCCGGAACAGATTGACCATCCTTATCTGGATGCCGCCAGCAATGGACTCAGCTATATTGTTGAAAAATTTAAACAACAAGGTATAAGTGGACATATTACCTTGGAGAAGGGTGAACGCTCCCGCCTGGCACAACTCGCCGCAGATCTGCTGTAAACATGCCAAGCCGCAAGTCTCACATAACTGAGGCTTGCGGCTTTTGATATGTACTACATATATAATAGAAAGAGAGCGTTTTCAGAGGGTGCAGACAAACGGGTAAAAGGTTGGTAAAATAGGGAGCGAAGTTCCAAATGAAGGGGAGAGAAGATGCTGAAACGTAAAAATTATTGGCTGCTGTTCGCGCTTTTACTGCTCTCGCTCACGAGCCTCTCACCCAGTCTTGATTTAAGCACCGGAAACGGCACTTCCTCGCAAAGTAACCCCGAAGATCCAATGCTTCCGCCTTTATCTGGTGATAAAGGAGAACGAGGCGTACTGCGAGTGGCCGTTTCACTAAATAATCTGGAATTTAAAGAGCTTAAGGAGATTAGCAGCCAATATTCCTTGTTTAATGGGATAACGGTAGATCTTGTAAATATGAGCAGTGATGATGCAAAGAATAATTTGACCAGGGATCTGACTATAGGCGATAGCCCGGATATTATTATGACAGATGGAAGGGATGTCCTGGGGTTGGCTCAACAGGGATATCTTTTGCCAGTAGATGTATACCAGAGTGAGCCGGGAAGCACACCGCTTACCGGATTAATTTCTCAACTGCAGTGGAATGGTTATGACTGGGGAGTTCCGCTGGACGTTGATCCCTATGTATTTGTGTATTCGCCTCAGAAGTTGACGGAACTGGGGTTCTCGAAGCTGCCGCGGACGGTAACGGAATGGAGTCTTCTTTTGCAGCATATCCGTGAAACCAAAGGAATATCTTTGCTGGCTATGGATACACGTGAACCTTATGGTTACTCCGCAGTGCTCGAGAGTATGGGCAGCAGCCTGAGTGCCAGTGATATGTCTCCGTTGCAATGGACGGAAATTGCCCGAAGTTATTTCTTTTTGACAAGCAGGTATAACAGGGAGTTGTGGGACATGCTTCAGGATGGAACCCTTGCCGTAGCGGTTCTGCCATTCTCGGAATGGCAGGCGCATGGAAACTCTACGCTGACTGCTGAAGCACCCATACTAACCAATAACGGTAAAGTTTTGGAGGCTATCTCCAGTCGCTGTTTTGCTCTTTCATCGCAATCGCTTATGCCTGAGGAAGCTGTAGACTGGTTATCCTTTGTCACGTCTAGCACTTCCCAGTTGTCTTGGCTGGAGAGTACCGGCAGACTGCCGGCACTGGATGAGGTATACCGCTCGGGGTTCACGAATCGTATTCAGCTTCCATTTGATCCTGATATATTGCTGACTGACGATACTATTCAGAATTCAGGAGCCGAAATGAATTGGAGCAAGGTCTCTGAGGCTGTAGCTTCATTTCTGACTGGGGGACTTGATGCTGCCGGATATACCAAGGCACTTCAGAATGGTGTGGATACCGGCTCTGAATCAGGTGCACAGAAGGAGCCTGATCCAGGACCGGCTAGTGAATCGGACTCACAGTGAAATCGAAAGTTTGACATAAAGTACACCGTCTGTACTCTGGACTTCGGTGGCGTGCAGAAAGGAGACGATTTTTTCCGGGTAAAAGCCAAGGTCGAACTCTTCTTCCAGCGCCTTGCATGTTGTATCCGGGAGCTCCAGACTGTTAAAAACAATGCTGTCGACATGGAACATGAGACCGCTGACCGGTTCTTTCTGAATGGTATAGTGACCCTTCAGCGTTAGTGATAGATTTCCGCTTTTGCCGCCGGCGATTACAGCATTATCATCAAACTGAAAGGCGAAATTCTGGAATAAATCATTTTGACTGCGGAGGAATTCATTTAAGATTTCCTCTTTGAGCTTCAACTGGTAGGTTAATCCATGACGCTCAAGTACACCGTCCTTGTTTTGAATAAAGTCCGGCAAATTTTTCATTGCTTTAGACAAAGCCCTGAAATAGGTTTTAACCTCGTGAAGCCCAACATTTTCCCAATATGCTGTAAATTCCTCAAGAAGCGCACTCATTTCGTCCGGGTTTGAGCTTGAGTTAATCCCGCTCTCGATATCCTGGTTTAATGCCGCAACACGTATTTTCTGTTCTTCCAGTCTCATCTTCAAATCAGCTAGCTCCTGGGTGCTGCGTTCAACAGATTGTATGGTAGCCTGCAGCTCCTTGTACTCTTCTTCATATTGGGACAATATTTCATGATCCCGTCCAACCGTGATCTCGTAATAATCGATAAGAGCAAATAGTTTACTCAGACTCTTGGCAGAGAGGAAAGCCGCCAGCAGTCCATCCCTTTCTCCCATATAATAAGCCCGTACGACGGCCCCTGCATGTTCTTGCTTCTCCGCAATTCCACTTTCTTTTTCCGCAGACTCTTGCTTAAGAAGCTCTATCTTTTTCTCCAAAATAGTCTGATTTGCACTAATCCGGCTGATTTCCTGATCGATTTCCACTACGGACAATGTTTTTTGCAGCAAGTCCTTTGTCTCCTGATCGTCAGGAAGCTCTAGGGTAGGAGAAAAAGCAGGGAACGGCTCAGCAGCAGGTTCGGCGGATAGTATCGGTAATTGCAGAGCGAGGAGCATTGTGCAGCATAAAGTAATGATCGCTGCTGCTGTTCTGTGCTTATTAAAACGGTGGAGAAACACCCAACCACCACCTTGTCTTTATTTAAATGTATGTACTAATAGTATGTTAGTCCCCGTTAAAATATCATACCTCCTTTTCTTCCGCTTACCTACAATAAAATGCACAAAAAAACGGAGGCCTCCCAACGCTGCGGGCAGACGACCGTTTAAGGTAATGGAACATATTATAGTGGAAGGCCCATCTGAAAGATCGTCCAGTAGCTGAACCCCGTGAAAGTGACGATCATATAGCCCCAGAACAACAGGATATAAATTCTTTCCGTAAACTTCAAATACCCCAGAATCACAAAGAATGCCGTCTGTAAAAAGAACAACAGTGCCATTTCGGTCAGACCTCCGGCAAATGCCATCAGGCCGATAGCCAGCGTGAAAAAACCCAATACCCGAAACATGCGGTCCACGTTGAGTCCCCCCTTCGGTATGTATCTTCCTAAGCTTAAGTATACGCGCTCGAGAAAAAACTGTAAACGAATTCAAGCAAAAAAGGCGGGAATAATCGAAAATATGTGATTTTTCACCTTGACGAACTGCTGTGCGAGAATTGCGAGGGGAATTATTACTTCTTGCGTATGATCAGTACATAAAATGGAAATACAATTTAGTATCAAATAGATTCTATGAACTCTATTAGAGGCATAGGAATGGAGTAAGCAGCTTTTATCCCTATTCACTATCCGGCAGTGCTACCGGTTATGAAGATGGTTATTTCAAGATGTTGTTAGGAGGTTAAGCTTAGATGACAGCCGTTAGACAGGATGCTTGGAGCGCGGAAGATGATCTGATATTGGCGGAAGTTACTCTGCGTCATATCCGGGATGGTAGTACACAGCTTGCCGCTTTTGAAGAGGTGGGCGAAAAGATCGGCAGAACTTCAGCCGCATGCGGATTCCGCTGGAACAGCTGTGTCCGCAAAAGTTATGAGGATGCGATTGGCATTGCGAAAGGACAGCGTCAAAAACGGAGTTATTTGAAAAAACAGCCAGGCTCCAGAGGAGCTCAAGTTGCTTCCTTGGTAATGGGGGATATTGAGGAGGGATATGGGCAGAGTGAAGGACTGGGTGAAAATGCTCTCTCCATTGACGCCGTGATCCGTTTCCTAAGGCAATGGAAAGGTACGTTTCATGAAGCCGGAAGACAGCTCAAAATGCTGGAAAGAGATTTACGTGATAAAGAAGAGGAGCTTGCAGAGTTGCGCTTGGAGAATGAACGTCTTTCCAAGGAGATTAATCTGGCTCAAACGGATTACCGGGTCGTCAATGATGATTACAAAGCATTAATTCAAATTATGGACCGTGCCCGTAGGTTGGCCTTCTTGAATGAAGAAGAAGAGGAACTCAAGACACGCTTCAAAATGGACGCTAACGGAAATTTGGAACGGATTGAGTAATTCGATAGTGCATACAAATCCCGTAAGTGGCAGAACCGCTGCTACAGCGGGATTTTTATTTTGCTTTTGACTCTGTGGAAGGGATATACTGTAAGCAAATTGTTCCTTCATGACAGGTGGTACTTATGATAATTGATATAATCGGCGCAGGTTCTATGGGCCTTTTACTTGGAGGAAAGCTTGCGCTGGCCGGGAATGAAATCAGGTTTTGGTGCCATGGGGCGGAGCAGTGCAGTGCATTGAACCAGAACGGTCTTACCATAATTTATGAGGATGAACGGGAACCTCTCGAGGTGCCAGCAGATATGCTGAAAGCTTCTATAATAGAAGATTTTCCGGGAGATGATTCCCTCAAATCTGCAGATTTCACAATCCTTACAGTAAAACAGAAAGTGCTGCACCGTGAGCTGCCGGAAGTGCTTAAGCGAATCGGCGGACAACATGCAAATGTGGTGTGCTATCAGAATGGAAGCGGCCACATGGAATTGCTGGCTAAGCTTCTGCCGGTTGCCCGGTTGTTTGCCGCTGTGACTACTGAAGCAGCCAAAATTAAGTCTTCGTGTGAAGTCGTTCACGCTGGAAGTGGACAAACCTGGATCGGCGCATGGGACAAGACAGGGATTACTGATAGAGGACCTGATGAAAGAAAGGTTAAGGAATTGATCGGTAATCTGGGGGCGGCAGGATTTACAGCCCATTTGTCGAATGAAGTGGAAACCATGATTTACCGGAAACTAATGATCAATTCTGTAATTAATCCGCTTACAGCCATATGGCGCGTCCCAAACGGTGAATTACTCCAGTCCTCGATACGGCAGGAGTCCATGAGAGAGCTTTTTGATGAGGCAGCAGCTGTCTACAGAGCTTGTGGAATTACTATAGATACAAGTCTATGGGAAGATATTATTGAAGTCTGCCGGGCGACATCCGGAAATATCTCTTCCATGCTCGCGGATGTTTTGGCTGTAAGAGAGACTGAAATCCGCTGGATCAATGGAAGCATTGTACAAATGGGAGAGCGCTCTGGTATTGAAGTGCCGACCCATCGCTTGGTTTGCAAGTTGGTTGAAGGCATGATCGCGGAGGAGAGGTGAGGCTTTTGGAATTTCTGCGCAATTCTTTTACCCTATTAAGTGTAATTCCTGTTATTCCCTTTTTTATTGTTTATATCATAAGTTTGGTGCTTGGTAAGGACAGGAAAGAATCATTATTGGTCGCCATGGATGTAACCACAATCTTTTTATTATTGTCAGTGTCGGCTCTCTTTAACCTTATGTTCGATTCAAATTTCGGTTTTTACATGTTTTTACTAATAGTACTGATTGCAGCAGGTTTGATTGGCGGCGCACAGAACCGTTTGAAAGGTAAAGTTGACGGTAAACGCTTATTCCGCGCGGTATGGCGCCTTAGTTTTATGTTCATGAGCATTGGTTATATCCTCTTTATTGTGGCTGGATTAATCAAGTACATATCACAGGCGATGTAATGTTCCATTGCTTCGGTGAAGCGTCAATGTCACAAAACTTTAAAGTTTTAAAAAAAATTCGTTTTCAGAAAACATTCCTCTAGATTTTTTTGACCACTGGTTGTATAATCATAAACCATATACCACATTCTATTTAGGGGGAACTGCTAGATGAAGAAGAGTAAAAGTCTATTGCTGGTGTTCGCACTAGTTCTCGTTATCGGCACAGTGCTTGCTGGCTGCGGCGGAAACAATGCTAACAACGGCAACACAGCTACGAATGGCAACACAACCAACACTGGCAACGCCACTAACACTGCTGGTGAAGAGAAATTGGCTTCCGATCAAACACTTAAGATCAATCTAAGTGCTGAGCCGCCAACATTCGACCCTGCTCAAGCGCAGGATAGCCAAACCAACACTGTTCTGAAAACAATGTATGAAGGCTTGACCCGCATGAATGACGAGACTGGTAAAGAAGAGCCAGGCATTGCTGAGACATGGGATGTTTCCGCTGACGGTCTGGTATATACTTTCCACTTGCGTGACGCTCAATGGAGCAACGGAGATGCTGTAACTTCCGAAGATTTCGTACGCGCTTGGAAAAAGGTTCTGGATCCTAACACTGATCCAACCGCTCCTTATGCTTACCAATTGTTCTACCTGAAAAATGCTGAAGAATATTACACTAAAAAAGTAACTGATTTCAGCCAAGTAGGCGTAAAAGCAGTTGATGAGAAAACACTTGAAGTTACACTGAAAGCACCAACTCCATATTTCCTTGGATTGCTTTCCTTCTATACTTATTACCCAGTTCATAAATCAACTGAAGGTAATGACAAATGGGCTACAAGCAAAGACACTATGATCGTTAACGGTCCTTTCACTCTGACAGAGTGGACTACAGGTCAATCCCTGCAAGTAACTAAGAACGATAAGTACTGGAACAAAGATGCCATCAAATTGGCTAAAATCGACTTCTCCCTTGTAAACAGCGGTGCAACTGAATTGCTGAGTTACAAAAATGGTGAGTTGGATCGCGCTGGCGGACCTTCTGGTGAAATCCCGCAAGAGCAAATTCCAATCGTAAGCAAAGAGCTTCCTAACGAGTTTAACCGTAAAGGTATTGCAGCAGTTTACTACTACGAATTTAACGTAACTGAAAAACCTTTCAGCAACGCTAAAATCCGTAAAGCCCTTGCAATGTCTATCAACCGTCAAGCTCTGATTGACAATGTAACTCTGGGTGGCCAATTGCCTGCATTCGGCTTCGTACCTCCGGGTATCGCTGGTGCAGACGGTGAATACCGTACTGCAGTGAAAGATAGCTACTTCACAGAAGATCTGGATGCAGCTAAAAAATTGCTTGCTGAAGGTCTGGCTGAAGAAGGTCTGACTGAACTGCCTGCATTTGAACTGTCCTATAATACAAGTGAAGGCCACAAGAAAATTGCTTTGGCTATCGCTGATATGTGGAAACAAAACCTTGGTGTTACTGTAAACACAGTTAACCAAGAGTGGGCTGTATTTATTGACAACCGTCAACACCTGAACTATCAAGTAGCTCGTGCAGGTTGGACAGCTGACTACAATGATCCAATGACATTCCTTGATATGTGGGTAACTAAAGGCGGTAACAATGATACCGGCTACGCTAACCCTGAGTATGACAAGTTGATCAATGATGCTAAAACAAATGCAGACCCTGTTAAACGCCAAGAGGCTTTTGCAGCGGCTGAGAAACTGATCATTGAGCAAGATATGATCCTTATGCCAATCTACTACTACACTAACAACTCCCTGACTAAAGAGTACCTCAAAGGTGTTACTCTGGACTTCAGTGGTGCAATTGACTTGACTCGCGGCTACCTGCTCGAGCACTAAGATTTACTTCAGAAGGACTAACTAAATAGCTAGGAATCTGAAGTTGTAATGTTTACTTCGGGATATATATGTGGAATTCCATATATATCCCTTTTTTTTGCATTTACGGGGTTTTGTCAGTGCTTGTTCGCGATTACAAATTAAGTAAATGGACAAAGTCCCGGATTTTTCATAAAATCAAAATATGCTGTAAAAAATTTGTCGAGGGAGGTGTTGACGGGCATGGTGCGTTATGTTGCCAATAAATTTTTCTACATGTTAGTTTCTTTGTTTGTGTTGATTTCCGCTACGTTCTTTCTGATGAAAGCCATTCCGGGGGATCCGTTTACGGCGGAGAAGAAAATTCCACCGGAAATTTTGCAACGTCTATATCAACAATACGGTTTGGACAAGCCCGTCTCCGTGCAGTATGTAAAATATTTAGGTGAGATTGTCCAAGGTGATCTTGGCGTATCGATGAAGCGCCTGAATCAGGATGTAACTCATTTGATCGGTCAAACGTTCTCAGCTTCACTTAAGCTGGGTATTGTTGCGATCATCGTATCTGTCATTGTGGGGGTATTGCTCGGAATGCTGGCTGCCCTTTATCACCGCAAATTTATTGATAGCGCTGCTATGGTTATTGCGGTACTGGGGATCGCGGTCCCAAGCTTCGTGGTCGCGTCTTTGCTACAGTACGTATTCTCGTATAAGCTGGGAATATTCCACGTAATGGGCTTTAAGGGTCCTTTGGACTATGTGCTGCCTGTGATGGCACTGTCAGCTCAGCCTATAGCCTTTATTGCGCGTTTGACCCGCTCCAGCATGCTAGAAGTGCTTCATGCGGATTACATCAAGACAGCTAAGGCTAAAGGCCTAAACTGGTTCGCTATTCTATTCCGTCACGTACTTCGCAACGGAATTCTGCCTGTCGTAACCTACATGGGTCCAATGACAGCAAATATCGTGACAGGTTCTGTAGTTATCGAGCAGATCTTTGGTATCGGCGGGATTGGCAAGCAGTTTGTCGAAGCGATCGGCGTACGGGATTACACAGTTATTATGGGTATCACGATTTTCTATGGTGTTCTCCTAATGGTTGCCCGTTTTGTTACCGATATCGCTTATGTATTCGTAGATCCGCGTATCAAACTATCCGGAAGAAAGGAGGGCTAAATTTTGGCTTCTGAACAAATGAATCCTTCAGGTTTAAACCTGAAACCAGAAGATTTCCGCAAAATTGGTGTGGATGAGAAAGAAGCGGAAGTAATCCAACGTGAAAGCCTCTCGGCATGGCGTGATTCCTGGCAGCGTCTGCGCAAGAACAAAATGGCGATGACTGCGCTCGGAATTCTTGGTCTTATCGTATTGGCCGCTATTGTTGGCCCGCATTTGTCGAAATTCAATTATTACTCCAATGATTTGCTTAATACCAATAAGCCCCCTTCATCCGAGCATTGGTTTGGTACTGATGATCTGGGTCGCGATATGTTTGTTCGTACCTGGTACGGAGCACGTATCTCGCTTATCGTTGGTTTTGCGGCAGCTTTAATCGACCTCTTAATCGGAGTGATCTATGGCGGTATCATGGGTTATTTTGGTGGACGCGTCGACAATATTATGAATAAATTTTCCGAAGTTCTATACTCCATTCCTTATCTTCTGGTTGTAATTTTGCTTCTCGTTGTTATGGAACCGAGTCTTGGAACTATTATCGTGGCACTGACGATTACCGGCTGGATTAACATGTCATGGATCGTCCGCGGCGAAATTATGCAGCTTAAGAACCGTGAATTTGTTTTGGCTTCCCGTTCCATGGGTGCCGGTTCCGGACGTCTTTTGTTCCGTCACCTGCTTCCAAATGCGGTTGGACCGATTATCGTAACGATTACCCTGTCGGTTCCGAATGCAATTTTTGCCGAAGCGTTCCTTAGCTTCCTTGGACTAGGCGTTCAAGCTCCTATAGCATCCTTGGGTTCAATGATTAATGATGCATTGACAGGCTGGCTGTACTATCCGTGGCGCTTCCTGTTCCCTGCGATCCTGATCAGTTTGACGATGCTTTCCTTTAATATTTTCGGCGACGGTCTTCGTGACGCGCTTGATCCTAAATTGAAGAAGTAGGAGGTGAGAAATTGATGGAGCCAATTTTACAGGTTAAAGATTTGCACGTTTCGTTCTTTGTAAAAGGCGGAGAGGTACAAGCTGTCCGCGGTATGAATTTTGAAATAGGCAAGGGTGAAACCGTAGCTATCGTCGGCGAGTCCGGCAGTGGTAAGAGTGTTACCGCACAATCGATTATGCGGCTTATTCCTTCTCCTCCTTCCAAGGTGAAGAAGGGAGAAATTATTTTTCAAGGTGAAGATCTGCTGAAGAAAAACATGAAGCAGATGGAAGCAATTCGCGGAAAAGATATTGGCATGATATTTCAGGACCCGATGACATCTCTCAATCCTACAATTAAAGTAGGCAAGCAAATTACAGAAGTGTTAATCAAACATCAGAAAATGTCAGCGGCCGAAGCGAAAAAGCAAGGTATCGAAATGCTGCAACTTGTAGGCATTAAAAATGCGGAGGCTCGCTTTAACCAATATCCCCACGAGTTTTCAGGCGGTATGAGACAGCGCGTTATGATCGCGATTGCTCTTGCCTGCCGTCCGTCGCTGCTTATTGCAGATGAGCCGACAACGGCACTGGATGTGACCATCCAGGCTCAGATTATGGAAGTAATGAAAGACATGCAGCAGCGTCTGGGTACATCCATTATCCTGATTACCCATGACCTCGGCGTCGTTGCCGGCATGTGTGACCGCGTTATTGTTATGTACGCTGGAGAAGTTGTTGAAACTGGTACAAAATGGGAGATTTTCAAAAACCCGCAGCATCCTTACACCAAAGGTCTCCTGCGTTCCATGCCGCGTCTGGATCAAAAGAAAGGCGAGCCGCTGATTCCGATTGTTGGTACTCCGCCGGATTTGATCAAGCCGCCGCTAGGCTGTCCGTTCACTGCCCGTTGCAGTGAGGCCATGAGTATCTGCGAGAGAATTGACCCGGGTGCTACGGAATTCAGCGACACACATATGGCGCGTTGCTGGAATCTCCATTCAATGGCTAAGGAGGTGCAATACTCTTGACACAGAACCTGATCGAAGTCGAAGGACTTAAGAAATATTTTAATGTAGGCAAAGGTAAGGTATTGAAGGCAGTCGATAACATCAGCTTCTCGATCCGCGAGGGTGAGACGCTTGGGATGGTAGGGGAGTCTGGCTGCGGTAAAACTACTGCTGGACGTACTGTGCTTCGTTTATATGAACCAACTGCCGGCAGTGTCAAGTACAACGGCACTGACATTTACAAGCTGTCTCCAGGCAAAATGAAAGGTATGCGCCGTGATATGCAGATGATCTTCCAGGATCCATATGCATCTCTGAATCCGCGCTTCACCGTTCAAGATATCATCGGAGAGGCACTGGATATTCACAACATGGCTGGAAGCCGTGCTGAACGCAAGAAACGGATTGAAGAGCTGCTGGATATGGTTGGACTTAACCATGACCATGCAACCAGATATCCGCATGAATTCTCCGGCGGACAACGCCAGCGTATTGGTATTGCCCGTGCGCTTGCTGTTAACCCTAAATTCATTGTCTGTGATGAGCCAATCTCTGCGCTTGACGTATCCATTCAAGCTCAAGTGGTTAACCTGCTTAAAGAATTGCAGGACCGTCTAGGACTAACTTACTTGTTCATCGCCCATGACTTGTCGATGGTTAAGCACATTAGTGACCGCGTAGCTGTTATGTACCTGGGTAAAATGGTTGAGCTTGCAGAGAGCGAAGAGCTTTATGCGAACCCGCTCCATCCATACACCAAATCGCTGCTGTCGGCTATTCCGATTCCCGATCCGGAAATCGAAGTCAACAAGAAGCGTATCCATCTGCATGATGAATTGGGTACTCCAATTTATGCAGAAGGTGAAAAGACGAATGAAGAGGAAACTCAGCTGGTTGAGGTTTCCAAAGGTCACTTTGTGGCTAAAGCATTCGCATAATAGCATGATGCACTCAGACCGCCGGATATTCTCCGGCGGTTTTTGCTGCAAATCGAGAGGTTATAAGCCTTTCTCTTTAAATAATGAGATTATTTTGACGAAGGGTTGTACATTGGATACAATCATAAAGGGTTAAAAGACTGGTACATAAGAGCTGGATGAAGAAGGGGAGGGCCAGAAACGATGAATATTGAACAGATGCCAATCCCGGGGGGACAAACACTCGCCCGTGACTATATAGAGGAATATGAATGTGTAGGCCACTTGTACGCTGGGGACTTCCGTAATGAAGAGAGCAGACACCGCCGGATGCAGTGGTTAGACAACACAGAGACATCCCGTGCTAGCCGCCATGAAGTTGCCGGAGTTCTGCGGTCATACAATGCCAAGCATAGTCCGCATGAAGCCACAGCTGCATCAATCGCGCTGCTGGAGCAACCGGGAACATTAGTTGTGGCAGGAGGGCAGCAAAGCGGGCTTTTTACAGGTCAACTGCTTGTAATCTATAAAGCCATGACCATTATCCTTGCCGCCAAGGAAGCCGGTGAGGAGCTGGGCAGGCCGGTAGTGCCGTTGTTCTGGATTGCCGGTGAGGATCATGACTGGGACGAAGTTAATCATACCTATGTACTCAGCCGTTCGGCAGAAATCGCCAAGATCAAGCTCGATGACCGGGAACGAACCCGCGATTCGGTTAGCAATATAAATGTAGATGAAGCAAGCTGGCAGCAGGCTGTTGATAAACTCGATGAACTGCTGCAAGATAGTGAATTCAAACCGCAGATGATGGAAATGATCCGGAATACCTCGTGTAATGCTGGAAGCATGACTCAGGCGTTTGCTGCACTGATGGGTTCATTGTTCGGCAGATTCGGTCTCATTCTACTGGATTCTGCAGACCCGGAGCTTCGTAGATTGGAGCAGCCTTTCTTTCGTACTTTAATTATAGAGAACGACGACCTGGAGAAGGCATACCATAGAGCCGCAGATGAAATCATTTCTTCAGGATATACACTGCAGGCTGACGTTACAGCAGGTTCCGCTAATCTGTTCTACATCCATGAGGGAATGCGGTTGTTGTTGCTTAAGCGGGAAGGTATGTTTACCGACCGTAAGGGTCATGTTGCCTTCACACAGGAGCAGTTGCTCGATATCCTCGAGGCTCATCCAGAAAGATTCAGCAATAATGTGCTTACCCGTCCGCTGATGCAGGATTACCTGCTGCCGGTTCTCACAACCGTACTCGGTCAAGGTGAAATGTCTTATTGGGCAATTACACACCGGGCCTTTGAGACGCTGGGAGGAGTAATGCCGCTTATTTTACCGCGAATGTCCTTTACCGTGGTTGAAGGCACCTTGCATAAGAACATGGACAAATACGGACTTTCTTTTGGAGATGTACATGCTGGGTTGGCGGAGAAGAAGCAACAATGGCTGCATGCACAGGACGAAATGGACCTGGAAGGGCGTTTCGACGCAGCAAAGGCTTCATTCCTGGCCATGTACGAACCGCTGATTGAACAGCTCGGAACGCTGCAGGCAGGACTGCTTAAACTAGGGAACAATAATAAAGAGAAGATTCTGGATCAAATTTCCTTCCTGCAAAACAAAGCACAAGATGCTATGGAGAAGCAGAATGAAGCAGCATTGCGCCAATGGGACCGGATTGAACAGTCGCTGATGCCGCTGGGCAAGCTGCAGGAAAGAGTATACAATATACTATATTATCTAAACCGCTACGGCCCCGCCTGGCTGGATGAATTGATGGAGCTTCCGCCGGATTATAGCGGAATTCATCGCGTGATATATATGTAACTGGAAATACGGTCATATGTAACTGGAAATACGGTCAGAACACATAAAAAACAGGAGGTTTCATTAATGAGTTCATTATCCAAGCAGAGCAGTATCGTGGCCGATATGGCCTTGGCTCCTCAGGGCCACTTAAAGATTGACTGGGTTCGGCAGCATATGCCTGTCCTGAACCGCATCCGTGAGCAGTTTGAAGCCGAGCAGCCTTTTAAAGGGCTAAAGGTCTCCATCACTCTTCATTTGGAAGCCAAAACAGCTTATCTTGCGAAGGTGGTACAAGCAGGGGGGGCTGAGGTTACGATCACAGGCTCTAACCCTCTATCCACACAAGATGATGTATGTGCAGCGCTTGTAGAAGATGGGATTACTGTATTTGCAAAGTACAATCCCTCACCGGAAGAGTTTAAGGCATTGAATATCAAGGCGCTGGAAAGCAAGCCAGATCTGATCATTGATGACGGCGGAGATTTCGCCACCTTACTGCACTCCGAACGTCCTGACCTGATGGAGAATATCCGTGGTGGTGCGGAAGAAACAACTACCGGTATTATCCGTTTGAAGGCTTTGCAGAAGCAGGGTATGTTGAAGTTTCCAATGGTTGCCGTGAATGATGCGTACTGCAAGCACCTATTCGACAACCGGTATGGTACTGGGCAATCCGCATGGGACGGTATCATTCGCACAACCAACCTTATGGTAGCCGGTAAAAATGTAGTCGTAGTTGGCTACGGCTGGTGTGGCAAAGGTGTGGCGATGCGAGCAAAAGGACTAGGCGCGAATGTCATTGTTACCGAAGTAGATGCCATTAAAGCTGTTGAAGCGCATATGGACGGGTTCCATGTCATGCCGATGCTGGAAGCGGCCAAGCTGGGGGATTTCTTTATTACGGTAACCGGCAACCGGTACGTAATCCGCGGCGAGCACTACGATGTGATGAAGGATGGGGCAATCCTGTCCAACGCCGGACACTTTGACGTAGAAGTGAACAAGCCGGAATTGGCGGAGCGTTCCGCATCCATAAGAACTGTACGTAAAAATATCGAAGAATATCAATTGCATGACGGACGTAAACTGTATTTGCTGGCTGAAGGAAGACTCGTGAATCTTGGAGCGGCAGACGGACATCCGGCTGAGATTATGGATATGACTTTTGCACTACAGGCACTTTCGCTCAAATATGTAAATGATAATTATAAGAGCATCGGTGTTAAGGTAGAGAATGTCCCTTATCTGTTAGATGAACAAGTTGCACGGTTTAAATTGGAAAGCATGGGACTTGGCATTGATAGTCTGACGTCTGCTCAAGTTGAATATCTGGATAGCTGGAATTTGAATGCGTAATGCACTTTAACCTGGTTAAATGAAAAAGAAGCCGTTCGCCGGTCTTTATTCCGGTAGAGCGGCTTCTTTTTTGCCGGAAAGACAAAGAAGGATAAAATTACCTTTGCTGTGAAAAAGGTTTTTGATTTTTAATGGCGAATCTATTATGCTTAGGTGGTGCAAAGTGGGGTAAAGTGGGGAATAAGGGGCAGGGAGTGGTAGCCGATGTTTATGGGGGAGTATCAGCATAGCATTGATGATAAAGGCCGAATTATTATTCCGGCTAAAATCCGTGACCTCCTGGGCAACTCCTTTGTAGCAACCCGCGGACTGGATTCCTGCATATTTGTGTATCCTATGGATGAATGGGGAATTATGGAGCAGAAGCTCAAAAGCCTATCACTGATGAAATCTGACGCCAGGGCATTCAGCCGCTTTTTTTTCTCGGGGGCGACCGAATGTGCTTGGGACAAGCAGGGCAGGGTAAATCTGCCGGTGAATTTGCGGCAGTATGCGAAGCTGGATAAAGACTGTGTCATTCTTGGCGTATCGAACCGGGTCGAGATCTGGAACAAGGAGCTATGGGAGCAGTACTTCAGTCAGTCAGAGGAATCTTTCAACGAAATTGCCGAGAAATTGGTTGATTTCAATTTTGATTTGTAACAATACATTTAGGAATAACGTTTGGAGGGCTGCGGCTTGTTTCATCACATCACGGTTTTAATGGAAGAAGCGACAGAAGGGCTGCACATCAAAGAAGATGGAATATATGTGGACTGTACACTCGGTGGAGCTGGACACAGCTCGTTAATAGCTTCAAAGCTTGGTCCAAAGGGTAAATTGATCTGTCTGGATCAGGACGACTGGGCACTAGATAATGCTAAGGAAAAGCTGGCTTCTTACGGAGACAAGGTTGTTTTAGTCCGGACAAACTTTCGTGATCTCGAATATGTCTTGAAAGACCTGGCCTTTGTTCCGCAAAAAGATGGTGTTCCACAGGTGGACGGTATACTATTCGATCTTGGCGTGTCATCGCCACAGTTTGATCAGGGTGACCGAGGATTCAGTTATAATCATGATGCTCCGCTTGATATGAGGATGGACCAGACGGCACTACTATCCGCTGACGAAATCGTCAACGAGTGGCCGGAAGAAGAGATTGCCAGAGTGCTTTTCCAGTATGGAGAAGAGAAATTCTCAAGGCGGATTGCCAGGCGCATTGTAGATAAAAGGGCCGAAAGTCCTGTTAAAACTACCGGAGAACTTGCCGAAATTATTAAAGAGGCCATTCCTGCCGCAACGCGGAGAACGGGAGGGCATCCTGCCAAACGCAGTTTTCAGGGTCTACGTATTGCAGTTAATGATGAGTTAGGAGCTTTTGAAGAAGGGTTACATGCAGCTGTACGCTGCCTGGCGCCTGGAGGAAGAGTATCTGTTATTACGTTTCACTCTCTGGAAGACAGGATCTGCAAGCAGATTATGAGTAGCTATCTTAAGAAATGTACTTGTCCGCCTGACTTTCCGTTCTGTGTATGCGGCGGTGAAGGCACTATGAAATTAATAAACCGTAAACCGCTTATGCCCGGGGAAGAAGAACTCGAGCTTAATCCACGCGCCCGTTCAGCCAAGCTTCGTATTGCAGAAAAATTGTAAATGACAACAAAAGGAGAGTCAGAAATGGCCTATACCCGCGGAAATTTGGCAGTACAGCCCAAAAGAAAAGAAGAAGTTAATCCGCTCTACCGCGAGAAGACGAAGGTAGTTACTCGACGTATGTCGTTGCCCCTTCAGGAAAAGTTGCTGTACATGATGACTCTGACTTTATTTATTCTGGTAGCGACAGCACTTATCTGGCGTTATCTTCACATTTACGATTTGAACAAACAGGCTCAGCAGCTGGATGTGGAAATTTCGAAAGCTAACAAGCAAATTGCCGTATTGCAGATGGAGAAACAGAAGCTTGAGCAAATGGTACCTGTTACTGCTATGACTAAGCTCGGTTTCTCCGCTCCCAAAGACGAAGATTCAATCTTTGTTCCAAAAGAAACATCTGCTGACGTAGAGTAAATATCAGCAATGAGGATCGTTGCCAAAAACAGAGGTTGTGAGGTTGCCTATGGTTAAGAGAATAAAACTTCGCACACTTTTTATAGGGGGTTGTATTACCCTTTTTTTTCTTGTGCTGATTGGCCGTGTGTTCTATATCCAAGTGCTGAAGGGTGATTTCTGGCAGGCGCAAGCCGCTGATCAAAGGGCGCACACTTCGATTATCAAGGCGGTTCGCGGTGTAATCTCTGACCGCAACGGTACGGTCTTGGCCAGTGACGTTCCGGCTTATACCGTTGTCATCTCTCCTAAAGTTATTCATGAGCGCGGAATCGGTGAAGAAGTCGTGACCAAGCTGCATGAGCTGCTGGGCAAGCCTGTAAACGAACTGCAGAAATTGGTCGAAGCAAAGGACAAGGACGGGAATTACCTAGAGAACCGAGAAGTCCGTAATGAAGGCTGGAAGATTGACCTGGAGCTTAGAGACAAAGTGCTCGCATTCAGAGATGAGCTTAAAAAAGAACATGATATTCAGGAGACTGGAATTGGGATTATTCAGGAGCAGAAGCGTTATTATCCGAATGATACGCTAGCTGCTCATATTCTCGGCTACACGGATCGTGACGGTGTTGCAGTCGCGGGCCTTGAGGCTCTTTTTGATGAGAAGCTGAAGGGTGTTAACGGAGAACTCGACTATCAAAGTGATGGTAAGGGCTATAAGCTGCCAGATGCGAATGAAACGTATAAACCGGTGGTCAACGGCGATAATCTCAAGCTTACGATAGACAGAACCATTCAATATTACATTGAAAAAGCTATGCAAAAGGCATACGCAGAGTACCAGCCTGTCAGTATGACAGTGATTGCTGCCGATCCCAACACCATGGAAATTCTGGGTCTGGCTAATATGCCAACCTTTAATCCTAATGAATATATGAATGAGGAACTATCCGGATTCTATAACCATGCTATTAAATCAACCTATGAGCCGGGCTCTACATTTAAAATAGTAACGCTGGCTGGTACCGTTCAGGAGAAGCTGTTTAATCCGGATGCCAAGTTTAAGTCAGGTTCTATCAAGATCAAGGGCGTTAAGAATCCGCTTCATGACATCAATCGGTCAGGCTGGGGTGAAATTACTTTCCTTGAGGGCGTGAAACGTTCCAGTAACGTGGCTTTTGTCAAACTCGGTTATGAGATGCTGGGTAAAGAGAAGCTGATGCAGTATATTACTGATTTCGGTTTTGGACAAAAGACGGGAATCGACATGCCAGGAGAAGCACAGGGTATGGTTGACCCAAAATACGAAGCGGAATTTGCAACATTGGCCTATGGACACGGTAAGGTACTAGTTACACCACTTCAGCAGCTGGTTGCTGTGTCCGCTATCGCTAATGGCGGCAAGCTGATGAAACCGTACGTGGTGAAAGAGATTACCAATCCGAATACCGGAGAGAAGACGGTGACAAAGCCAGTGGTTGTCCGGCAGGTGATTACCAAGGAGACTGCCAAGGAAACCGGCGGCTACCTAGAGCAGGTGGTTGCGGATCATACGATTGGTACAGGCCGCAATGCCTATATTGAAGGTTACCGTGTAGCCGGCAAGACGGGTACGGCAATCAAGGTTGAAGGTAAAGGGTATGTTAAAGACAAACAGCTGGTATCTTTTATCGGCTATGCCCCTGTCAATGATCCGAAGATCGCAGTTATTGTCATCATTGATGAACCGAATGTGGAGCTTGGCGGCGGTGCTTTGGCTGCTCCGGTCTTTAAAGAGATCGTGTCTCAATCCCTTCAATATATGGGAGTGCCGAAATTGTCTGAAGAGAATAATGAGGACGGCAATAAAGGTGAAGAAAGCTCAACAAAGAATACTGCACCTGCGCTGCGTACCACACCTGATCTTACGGACAAAACCATGAAGGAAGCGCGGGCACTGCTGCTTAATAAAGGCTTTGACTTTGAGGGTGTGGGTGACGGCCCTACGGTTACCAGCCAATATCCTAAAGCCGGGACGGTACTCAGTTCAGGCCAGAGGATATACCTGATCAGCCAGAATGGTGCCGGAACGTCAATCCCCGATTTACGTGGTGAGTCGCTCCGGGATGCACTCGAAATTCTAACGCTTCTTAAGGTGGGGATTGAGGTTGAAGGAGAAGGTTACGTAGCTGAACAGGTTCAAGGCAAGAAAGACGGCAAGACTATCATTTCTCTAAAGCTGAAGCCGCTTAATGAATACGGTGAGGATATCCCTGTAGAGCATTCAGAGGATGAAACAGAAACTGCAGAAGGCACATAGGCTTGTTCTAACCCCTGTTTGTCCTGAATAGTCATGAGTTAAGTGAGCATGTCTATTGTGGGGAAAGCGGGGGATACGGAATGAAAGTTTCAAAGGTCGTGACACGGCGGCGGATGCTTTGGACGCTGCTAACCCTAATGATGTTATTCGGGGCACTGGTGATTCGTCTTGCTTATGTCCAATTATCACAAGGTGAAGAACTATCGGCCAAGGCTGAGAATTCCTGGCGCCGGAATATACCTTTTACAGCGAAGCGGGGAGAAATTCTGGACCGGGAAGGCGTGGCGCTTGCCTATAATGTCAGTTCGCCGACGATTTATGCAGTTCCTGTGCAGGTGAAAGATAAGCAAAAGACAGCACAGCAATTGGCTCCGATGCTGGGTATGACTGAGGAAAAACTGCTTAAACAGTTATCTAAAAGGGAATTATCGGTGAAGCTGCAGCCCGGTGGCCGCAAAATTACGATGGAGCTTGCCGCGAGCATCCGTGATTTGCAGCTCCCGGGCATCGTTGTAGCTGAGGACAGCAAGCGGCATTATCCTTATGGAGATCTTGCTGCACATATTCTGGGATTTACCGGCATTGACAATCAGGGGCTCACAGGTGTCGAAAATATATATGATAAGCTTCTTAAGGGAATTGAGGGCAATATCTCCTATCTGTCTGATGCGGCTGGAAGACTGATGCCCGGCTCATCGGAGAAATATTCAGAGCCACAGGACGGTCTTAACCTCCAATTAACGATAGATAAGCAGATTCAATCGATTATGGAGCGTGAGCTGGATCAAGCAATGGTGAAATATCAGGCGCAGGGAGCTTGGTCGATTGCTATGGATCCGAGGAATGGCGAGATTCTGGCTATGGCCAGCAGGCCGGGGTATGAACCAGGGAATTACAAGGAATACGATCCCCAGACATATAACCGGAACCTTCCGATCTGGATGACTTATGAACCGGGGTCTACGTTCAAGATCATTACCTTGGCAGCGGCACTGCAGGAAGGGAAGGTCGATCTCCAGAAGGATCATTTCTATGATCCCGGATTTATCGAGGTGGGCGGTGCAAGACTCCGGTGTTGGAAGAAGGGCGGCCATGGCAGTGAAACCTTTATGCAGGTAGTCGAAAATTCCTGCAATCCCGGATTTGTTGTGCTGGGACAGCGGCTTGGTAAAGATTCATTGTTCAAATATATCCGCGATTTCGGGTTTGGAACGAAAACAGGTATCGACCTGAACGGTGAAGCGAATGGTATCTTGTTTAAACCGTCTCAGGTCGGACCTGTAGAGCTTGCAACTACCGCTTTTGGCCAAGGGGTATCGGTCACCCCGATTCAACAGATTGCAGCAGTGTCGGCGGCAATAAACGGAGGCAAGTTATATACACCGCATGTGACTAAGGCTTGGATTAATCCCGTCACCGGGGAGACGGTTTCGCAAATAAATCCGGAGCTGGTCCGTCAGGTCATTTCAGAGGAGACCTCCAAGAAAGTGCGCGAGGCTCTGGAAAGCGTGGTAGCAAAGGGAACCGGGCGGCCGGCCTTTATTGATGGATACCGGGTCGGCGGCAAGACGGGAACCGCACAGAAGGTAATCAACGGGCGGTATTCGCCAACAGAGCATATTGTTTCATTTATTGGGTTTGCCCCGGCGGATGATCCGCAGATTGTTGTCTATACCGCGGTTGATAATCCTAAGGGCATCCAATTTGGGGGCGTGGTGGCTGCTCCGATTGTTCAAAATATTCTGGAGGATTCCCTTCATTACCTGAAGGTGCCGGAGCGTAAAGATCAGCTCCCTAAAACCTATAAGCTTGGCGAACTTCCCATTGTTACTGTACCTGACCTTACCGGTGCTACCGTTCAAGATATTTACGAGGATATGAATATGAATTTTAACCTGGCGCGTTCGGGATCGGGGGATACCGTCATTAACCAGGCACCTAAACCCGGAGCAAGAGTTGAACAAGGATCGACAATCCGGATTTATATGGGCTCTTCGAGTAAATAATTATTATAATAGATGAAGGTAATCACCTATCTGAAATGTAGAGTGAGGGATCGATATGAAAGTTAATGAATTGTCATCTTGTTTGGCGGCGTCGCAGCTTCTTGGAGACGGGGATATCGAGATCAGTGATATTCAGACGGATTCGCGCCGGGTGAAACCCGGAGATCTGTTTATTTGTCTGCCGGGACATACTGTAGATGGACATGATTATGCTCCGCAGGCAGCTGCCAAAGGGGCGGTGGCCCTTGTATGCGAACGGAGGCTGGACACTGAACTGCCGCAAATTCTGGTTGATGACTGCCGCTTTGCAATGTCTGTGATGTCCAATGCGTTCTTCGGCTCGCCGAGCAGCAGAATGAGAATGATCGGCGTAACAGGAACCAACGGGAAAACGACGACGACATATCTAATTGAGCGAATCATGCAGGATCAGGACATCAAGACAGGATTGATCGGAACGATCCAAATGCGGTATGACGGGCAGAGCTATCCGATGTCCGGAACAACGCCGGAATCTCTTGAACTGCAGCGCTCGCTTCAAGATATGGCCTCTAGAGGGGTTCAGTGCTGTATCATGGAGGTTTCTTCCCACGCGCTGGAGCAAGGGCGAGTGAAAGGTACTGATTTCCGTACCGCAATATTTACGAATTTGACCCAGGACCATCTGGATTATCATCATACAATGGAGGAGTACCGTTCTGCTAAGGGATTGTTCTTCTCTCGTCTGGGCAATGTTATCTCTCCTTGGAAAGAAGATCGCAAGTACGCGGTACTCAATGCGGATGATGCGGCCAGCTCTTACTTCTCCGCACAGACTGCAGCCGAAGTTGTTACATACGGTATTGACCATGAGGCAAACGTCCGGGCTTCACAAATTGCTATTACCGCAAAAGGAACCACTTTTCATGTGAACACCTTCAAAGGTGAAGCTGATATTTCACTGCGTATGGTTGGCAAATTTAATGTCTACAATGCACTGGCTGCGATTACTGCAGCACTTCTGGAGGATATTCCACTAACACAGATAAAAGCCAGTCTTGAAGCTGTGGCGGGTGTAAGCGGACGTGTGGAGTCCGTGGACGAAGGTCAGGACTTTGCAGTTGTTGTAGATTATGCCCATACTCCGGATGGATTAGAGAATGTGCTTCGCACCGTATGCGAATTCGCAGAGGGCAGAGTCCTCACCGTGTTCGGATGCGGGGGCGACCGTGATCGTACCAAACGTCCTTTGATGGGTAAGATCGCCGCCAAGTATAGCGATTATGTGCTGGTAACCTCAGATAATCCGCGGACTGAAGATCCACAATTCATCCTGAATGATATTGAGGCAGGTCTTAAGGAAGACAGCGTAGCACCGGAAAAATACGAACTGATCGTCGACCGCCGGGAGGCGATCTCAAAAGCTGTTGAAATGGCAAGCCCCGGAGATGTAGTATTGATTGCGGGGAAAGGTCATGAGACCTACCAGTTAATTGGCGGGGTAGTCCATGATTTCGATGACCGGGTTGTCGCCAAAGAAGTGATAAGGGGTCGAAACTATTGATTAGACGAACACTGGGTACTATCGCAGCCATGTGTGGAGGCGAGCTGCTGGATCCTGCGGCGGCTGGCACAGAAATAGCGGGAGTGATCACAGACTCCCGTAAAATCATTCCCGCCTGCCTCTTTATTCCACTGGTAGGAGAGAATTTTGACGGCCACGAGTTTGGAGCCGGGGCGCTTGCTTCCGGTGCAGCTGGAATCCTGTGGCAGTATGACAAGGGGCCAGCACCCGCTGGGGCTGTAATTGTGGTTGAGGATACCCTCACCGCACTTCAGAAACTCGCTGCTTCCTACTTGGACCAAGTGGCTCCTAAAGTAATTTCTATTACTGGGAGCAACGGCAAAACCACAACTAAGGATATCGTGACAGCACTTTTGGAGACTCGTTATAAGGTTCATAAGACCAAGGGGAATTTCAATAATCATATCGGCCTTCCGCTCACGCTTTTGTCGATGGAAGAAGGTACGGAGATCGCTGTGCTTGAAATGGGTATGAGTGCACGCGGAGAGATCGCCCACCTGACTTCTCTTGCTTCATCCGACATTGCCATAATCACAAACGTCGGTGAGTCCCATCTGCTGCAGCTCGGCTCCCGCAAAGAAATTGCCCGCGCCAAGCTCGAGATTACCGGTGGACTGAAGCCGGGAGGACTATTAATCTATAACGGTGATGAAACGCTGCTGGCGGAAGTGCTAGCGGAGGAAATCCTGCCAGCATCGCCTGCCTTTGAGACCTTCAGGTTTGGGATGAATAATGATAATGACGACTATCCGACGGGAATCATGGCTCATCCGGGTGGGGTGACCTTCACGTCCGCAAGTTATGGGGATCGGGCATTTACGCTTCCGCTTCCAGGACGTCACAATGTTATCAACAGCCTGGCTGCTTTGGCGGCGGCCCGTACTTTCGGAATTAGTGGAGATGACGTGGATACGGCGCTGCGAGGTCTCAAGCTGACGGGTATGCGGATCGAACTGATTACAGCACCTTCAGGTCTTACCCTGCTTAATGATGCTTATAACGCCTCTCCCACTTCGATGAAAGCGGCGATAGATGTACTGCAATCGATGAAGGGCAGTGGCATTAAAATAGCAGTGCTTGGGGACATGCTGGAACTTGGGCCGGATGAAGCTGATTTCCATGCGGAAATCGGATCATATCTTGATCCTGCGAAGACGGATTTATTGTTTACGTATGGACGTTTATCAGAGCATATAGCGAAGGCTGCGGAGGTGAATTTCGGTACAGAGCGGATTTACTCTTTTACCGATAAGAAAGAACTTGCAGATACGCTGAAGACGAAATGTGGCCCTAAGGATATTGTATTGTTCAAGGCTTCACGGGGCATGCGTCTGGAGGAAGTGCTGAACAGCCTTGTGGCCAATGATTAAATTAACTCAACGATTGGAGGGAATGTACCCATGGATTATCAACTTCTGCTGCTGACTATCGCTGTATCCTTTATCCTTGCGGTCATTGCCGCTCCGCTGTTCATTCCGCTATTGCGGAGAATGAAGTTCGGCCAGCAAGTGCGCGATGACGGCCCGCAAAGCCATTTGAAGAAGGCGGGAACGCCAACGATGGGCGGTATCGTCATTATCGTAGCCTTTACTTTGTCGTATTTGAAATTTTCTGTTGTGAATACTGATTTTTACGTTCTTCTGGTAGCTACACTCGGATACGGATTAATCGGATTTCTGGATGATTATATTAAAATTGTGTTCAAGCGCTCGCTTGGCCTAACTGCACGTCAAAAGCTGTTTGGGCAGCTTCTGGTAGGAGCTGTGCTGTGCGGGCTGCTGATCTCAGCGGGGCACAGTACAGAAATCAGCATTCCCGGTACATCCTACAGCTTTGACTGGTCGGGCTGGTTCTATTATCCGTTCATCATCGTGATGATGATGGCCGTCACGAATGCGGTCAATTTCACCGACGGAGTGGATGGTCTTTTATCAGGTGTAAGTGCGATTGCCCTTGCGGCATATGCCGTTATTGCTATGCAAGCTACTTCGATTGCGGCGGGAGTGTGCGCTGCAGCGATGATCGGAGCCGTACTCGGCTTTCTGGTGTTCAATGCACATCCTGCGAAGGTCTTTATGGGAGACACTGGATCGTTCGGTATTGGAGGCGCGATTGGGGCAATTGCCATTGTAACTAAAAGTGAACTGCTATTCCTGGTGATCGGCGGCATTTTTGTTGTTGAAATGCTTTCGGTAGTGATTCAGGTAGCTTCCTTCAAGACGCGGGGCAAGCGCATTTTTAAAATGAGCCCGATCCACCACCATTTTGAACTCAGCGGTTGGTCGGAGTGGCGGGTCGTCATCTCATTTTGGGTAGTAGGTCTTGTACTCGCGGCTTTAGGACTATATATCAGCAAGGGGTTGTAGTGAATGAATCATCCAGATATGTATCGCGGCCTGGAGGTCGTCGTTTTGGGTCTTGCCAAAAGCGGCGTTCAGGTTGCGAAGGTACTGCATGAGCGCGGTGCGATCGTGACAGTCAATGATAAAAAAGAGAGAGATCAGAGTCCCGAAGCTTCCGAACTGGAATCTTTGGGAATTTCTGTTATATGCGGCGGGCATCCGGAAGGGCTCATTCATGAAGGCGTAGCCCTGATCGTCAAAAATCCGGGCATTCCTTATTCCGTTTCTCCCGTGCGAAAGGCACTGGAGCTGGGCATTGAGATTGTGACTGAGGTTGAGGTAGCCTACCGTCTCTGCGCTGCACCGATGATTGGCATCACGGGCTCCAATGGGAAGACGACTACAACCACCTGGGTGGGTCTGATGCTGGAAGCTGCGGGCATGAATCCCATTGTTGCCGGCAATATTGGAATCCCGCTTAGTCAGGCGGCACAGGAGGCTACCGAGAACAACTGGATGGTCGTGGAGCTGAGCAGCTTCCAACTCAAAGGTACGGAGTCGTTCCGTCCTAAGGTTGGCGCCCTGCTGAATCTGGCTGAAACCCATCTGGATTATCATGGAGATATGCAGGATTATGTCGATTCGAAGAAAAAGCTGTTCGCGAATCAGGACGAAAGCGATACTGCCGTGTTGAACCTGGATGATCCGGTATGCCGTGAGCTGGTTCCTTATATGAAAGGCAAGGTACTGCCATTCTCAATGACTGAAGAACTGCTACATGGCGTATATGTCAACCCGTCCTTCATCCCGGGAATAGATGATCTCGTGAATCGCCGGATCATATACCGTGATAATGGTGAACAGGAGATTGTTATTGCAGAAGTCGACAGTATCGGACTTCCCGGCAGATTCAATGTGGAGAATGCGCTGGCTGCATGTGCTATCGCGATAGCGGCAGGGGCTTCTCCGGATGTACTGGGCGGAGTCTTGGCCTCTTTCCGGGGAGTAGAGCATCGGCTGGAATATGTCGAGACTATTGCAGGAGCAGCCTATTACAACAACTCCAAAGCTACGAATTCCAAAGCTACTACTATGGCGTTAACCTCTTTCCGCCAGCCAGTAGTACTGATTGCCGGCGGACTCGACCGGGGTTCGGATTATATGGAGCTTGTACCTGTGCTAAGCGGACGTGTTAAGGCACTAGTCGCTTTAGGAGAGACCAGGGACAAGCTGGCGGCTGTTGCTGAGTTGGCGGGACTAAAGCATATCGTAACCGTCGATAATGGTGAGAGCGCCGCCGCCGTGCTGCAGGCAGCCGTGCGGGAGGCTTCTGCTTTTGCGGAAGAGGGGGATGTGGTTCTCCTGTCTCCCGCCTGTGCAAGCTGGGACATGTTCACATCCTATGAAGAGCGCGGGCGTATTTTTAAAGAGGCGGTGCATAACCTTTAAGTAGGGGGGCGGATAAGCCTCTACTACGGAAGCAAGAGGTGTGCTCCTGATGAACAAGACTCGTCCTGCGCCGGATATCTGGCTCCTGATTCCTATTCTGGCTCTGCTCGTGATCGGCATGGTCATGGTATACAGTGCCGGGTCCGTACTCGGATTCCGCAACTATGGTGATTCATTTTATTTTGTGAAAAGACAGCTGCTCTTCGCCGGATTCGGGCTTATAGCCATGTATGTCACCGCCAATACCGAATACCGTGTATGGAAAGGGTTCGCCAAGGCCGGATTGATTGTCTGCTTCATCCTGCTGGTGATGGTCCTAATTCCGGGTATTGGCGTTGTACGCGGTGGAGCACGCAGCTGGCTGGGTATCAGCTCCTTCGGCATACAGCCCTCCGAATTCATGAAGATGGGGATGATTCTCTTTCTGGCGAACTGGCTGGGACGTGAGGATTACGACATAACTTCATTCACGCGTGGGCTGCTGCCGCCACTTGGCCTGATTGGTTCAGCTTTTGGTTTGATTATGCTTCAGCCGGATTTGGGCACGGGAACAGTCATGATGGGGGCAACCCTCATGATGGTCTACACAGCTGGAGCAAGAATGAAGCATCTGCTGTCCCTGGGCGTGGCGGGACTTGCCGGCTTTGTGGCCCTGATTGCTGCTGCACCTTACCGCCTGCAGCGGATTACGGCATTTCTGGATCCCTGGTCCGACCCGCTCGGCGCGGGATACCAGATTATACAGTCACTGTATGCTATTGGCCCGGGTGGTCTTGGTGGCCTGGGGCTTGGAATGAGCCGCCAGAAGTACAGCTATGTTCCCGAGCCCCAGACTGATTTTATTTTCTCAATTCTGGCAGAGGAGCTTGGTTTCATTGGCGGTCTGACCGTTCTTCTGCTCTTTCTGATTCTAATCTGGCGCGGGATGAGGGTAGCCATGAGTCTGCCTGACCGGTTCGGGAGTTATCTGGCTGTCGGCATCGTTTGTATGGTTGCGGTTCAGGTTGTGATCAATATCGGTGTTGTCATCGGACTTATGCCGGTAACTGGAATCACGCTCCCCCTGATTAGTTATGGCGGATCATCACTTACACTGATGCTGACCGCGCTGGGCATTTTACTCAATTTATCCCGTTATGTGAGGTGAAAGACATGCGTATCGTATTAAGCGGCGGAGGTACGGGAGGACATATATATCCCGCAGTCGCGGTAGCAAGGCAATTGGAAGCCGAGGATGAGGATACGGAAATATTGTACATAGGCGGAACAAGAGGCCTTGAGAGCAAGCTCGTTCCTCAGGAGAATCTCCCGTTTAAGGCAATTGATATTACAGGTTTCCGGCGCAAGCTGTCTTTAGATAATGTGAAGACCGTAATGCGTTTTCTGAAGGGTGTTAAGTCTTCCAAGGCAATGCTCAAAGAGTTTAAGCCGGATGTAGTAATAGGAACTGGCGGTTATGTATGCGGTCCTGTGGTATATGCGGCTTCAAAGCTCGGAATTCCTGCCTTAATCCATGAGCAGAATGCCATTCCAGGCTTGACTAATAAGTTTCTCAGCAGATACGCCGATACAGTTGCGGTAAGCTTCGCGGGAACGGAATCTTCCTTTCCAAGCAGCAAAAATGTCATCTATACCGGCAATCCGCGGGCGACAACGGTTACGAAAGCGGATCCGCGCCGGGGGTATGCTTCCCTTGGGATTGCTGAAGGAACGACAGTGGTTCTGGTTGTTGGCGGCAGCCGGGGAGCGAAGGCCATTAACAACGCCATGATTGAAATGGCCCCGTTTGTGGGTAAGGGTAATGGAGTTCATTACGTTTATGTTACTGGTGAGCCTTATTTTGAAGAGACCCGCAAAGCGCTGCGCCAAAAGCTGGGTGGATTACCAAATGAGCTGCATATCCTTCCATACATTCATAATATGCCTGAAGTACTAGCTTGCACATCTCTGATTGTGAACCGGGCGGGAGCTTCATTTATTGCTGAGATTACCGCGCTTGGTATTCCCTCTGTACTTATTCCTTCTCCTAATGTAACGAACAACCATCAGGAAGCTAATGCAAGACAGCTGGAAGGCGACGGAGCAGCGGTGGTGATTCTGGAGAAGGATCTGACCGGGCAAGCGCTGTATGAAGCAATCAAGAGCATTATTGGCAATGAGAACAAGCGGCGGGAAATGTCACAGAATTCATTACGGCTCGGCAAAAGAGATTCAGCAGCCGTGATTACAAAGGAACTCCGGAGACTAATCGGCAGACCGGATTAATACACAAGGTCAACGGAGTAGCAGGCCTACTCCACTGCTAAATCTAACTATAACGCGTCTGTCACACACCCGAGGGATTTAACATAGGATATTCCTATAATCGTGACAATCACCCAGTGCACTTCAGGAACCCGTGAAACGGGAACATGGCAGCTGTCATGGCTTGCCGTAACCGTAAGTGCATGTGGTGGGTGAGCGGTAATCTCGGGGGTGATACATTGGACAAATTGGTGATTGAGGGTGGAAATCCCCTGTCAGGCACCATTCGTATCCATGGAGCAAAGAATGCGGCTTTGCCGATTCTGGCAGCAAGCTTACTAGCCGAAGGAGTTCACTCACTGCATAATGTGCCAAAGCTGCTGGACATTGAAACGATGCTGGAGATATTGAATCAGCTGGGTTGCAGAGCCGCACATGAAGCAGAGACGGTAACGATCGATACTTCATTCGTGAACACATCCCATGTTCCAGAGGATTTGATGCGGCAGATGAGATCATCCATCTTCTTAATGGGACCTTTGCTAGCCAGATTTGGTGAGGTGACGATTTATCAGCCGGGAGGCTGTGCAATCGGTGAACGCAAGTTCGATCTGCATCTGCAGGGGTTACAGGCCCTTGGGGCGGAGATTGAAGAGAGCAATGGGCGGGTCTCCTGCCGGGCGGATAAGCTCTCAGGGTGCGATATTCATCTGGACTATCCGAGCGTAGGTGCAACAGAGAACATCATGATGGCTGCCGTGAAAGCCGAGGGAACGACCACGATTTCAGGTGCTGCAAGAGAACCGGAGATTCACGATTTACAGAATTTTTTGAACAAAATGGGTGCTAATATTATCGGAGCAGGTACGGATACGATAACCATTCAAGGCGTAAAAGAACTGATTCCGTGCGATTATGAGGTGATTCCCGACCGGATTGTTGCTGGCACCGTAATGATTGCTGCGGCGGTTACACGGGGGAATGTTACCTTGACCCACACGAATGCCGGACATCTGTCAGCGCTAATTCACATCCTGAAGCGCGCTGGTGTTCAAATTACGGTATGCAATGATATAATTAACATCAGCTGTATGGGGCGACCCCGCGCCGTTGAGAGAATTATTACCTCTCCTTATCCTTCGTTTCCTACCGATTTACAATCTCAGATCATGGTTCTGCTGGCGCTTGCCGACGGTTTCAGTATCATAAAAGAGACGGTATTCGAAGGACGATTCAAGCATGTGGAGGAAATGGCCCGTATGGGGGCTGATATTTCCATAGATTTGAATCGTGCGTTTATTCGCGGCGTTCAAAGACTGTATGGCGCCACCGTAGAGGCTACGGATTTACGCGCCGGAGCAGCGCTTGTTATTGCCGGGCTTGCCGCTCAGGGCACTACGATCGTCGAGCAGGCTCATCATATCGACAGAGGTTATGACGGCATAGAGAAGCTGTTTCAGAAACTGGGTGCCACCATCAGCCGTAAGGCGCCCGAACCGGAATCCTTTGATTTAAAGTATTAGACATTCATTTATCTTGGCCAATTCAAGATCCTGTCTTCTTCTGCAGGAAAAAGGGAAGACAGGACCTTATTATGGAGATATGAGTATGCCCAAAACGAATTTACCTCTTCTTAAAGAGGACAAGCCCAGGAAAAAAAAGAGCCGCAAGCTTACGATTATTTTGCTGCTGCTCTTCACTGCACTGCTCGCCGTCATTTTTTTTCGTTCATCTGCTAGCCGGATTACGGAGATTACATTTGAAGGAAGCAAGTATTCGACAGAGCAGGAACTTTTGTCTCAAAGCGGATTGAAGATCGGGGGGCAATACTTTGCTGTCTCGAAACAATCGGTCCATGATTCGCTGATGAAGCTCAGCACCATCCAAACTGTAGCTGTTCAGAAGACTTTTCCCGGCATTATCAAAATCCGGATTCAGGAGTTTCCTGCGGTAGCCTACGAGTTGGATCAGCAGGGCAGTCTGAAAGCGATTTTATCCAGCGGGGCTACGGTACCTATCAACGAAACCGGCATTGCAGTCGAGAAGCCAATTCTAACGGGATGGACTAGCACGGATTCCTATAAGGCAAAGCTATGTCAGGCGCTCGGGAACATTCCTAATGAGCTGACAAGTGATATTTCTGAAATTGTTCCGTCTCCAACGCTTTCTTTTCCGGACCGGATCAAGATGTACACACGTTCCCATTTTGAAGTCATAACTGCGATCTCACTTCTAAAGGATAAAATTGAATATTTGAATCAAGTGACTGAAACGGAGCAACCCGGCTTAATTAAAATGCTCGAGGCTGATTCTTATGTCCCATTTTACACAGATAAGCCAGAAGATGAGGGAACAGAAGAGTAAAAAGTCCCTACTATTGCGTCCTGAAAAATGCTACAATCGGTTTTATGGGCAAGAAACTTGCATCCCTCTTTTTTCTCCGGATTTTTGAGATTTAAGTAGCCGGGCGATGGTCATTTTGCACCTGCGCTTAAGATTATCTGCAAGATACAGTTCTCCATACACACATGAAATTTAAGAATATTCTTCCAGCTAAAAAAATTGTAGAAAAAAGAGGGAAAGGATTGCGTATGTTGAATATGTACAAAGACGTTTCCCAAGAACGGGAAAAAAAATTACTACTTATTACGAAGGAAACAGGAGGTGCCATAGGGCTTGAGCAACAATGACATCATTGTTAGTTTAGACATCGGTACATCCAAAGTTCGGGCAATTATCGGGGAAGTTACCAATGGAACCTTTAATATTATTGGCGTTGGATCTGCCAGTTCCGAAGGGATTCGCAAAGGCGCGATAGTCGATATAGACCAGACCGTACAATCTATCAAAAGCGCTGTGGATCATGCAGAGCAAATGGTAGGTATTCAAATATCTGAGGTCTATGTCGGTATTTCCGGCAATCATATTGGGCTTCAATCCAGCCACGGCGTCGTTGCTGTGCAGAATGAAGACCGCGAGATCGGTCCTGAAGATATTGAACGCGTAATAAAGGCTGCGGAAGTAATTGCACTCCCCCCGGAGCGCGAGGTTATCGATGTTGTCGCCAAACAATATATTGTGGATGGACTAGAAGGTATTCAGGACCCGCGTGGGATGATCGGTGTTCGTCTGGAAGTTGAGGCGACGATTATTACGGGGGCGAAGACGCCAATACATAACCTGCTTCGCTGCGTAGAGAAATCAGGATTAAAAGTCAAGGATCTTGTGCTGATGTCTCTTGGAGCAGGGGGTTTGGCACTTTCCAAAGATGAGAAATCAATGGGTGCTGTTCTGGTAGATATCGGAGCGGGTTCAACAACGATAGCCGTGTATCAGGAAGGTTCGCTTTGCGCAACCTCAACGATACCAATCGGCGGAGAATTTGTAACCAATGATATTGCTTACGGACTTCGGACGCTTACAGACCAAGCGGAGAAGGTTAAATTGAAGTATGGCTGTGCCTGGATTGACGATGCTGCACCGGAGGTTACTTTCAAGGTGCTCCGTATCGGAAGTAACGTGGAAAAGGAATTTAACCAGGAGGACTTGGCGGCAATTATTGAACCAAGGGTCCAGGAGATTTTCCATCTGATCTCCCAGGAAGTAAAACGGCTTGGTTACACTGACCTTCCCGGAGGTTATATATTAACGGGTGGGACTGTATCGATGCCGGGAGTTCTCAAGGCTGCCCAGTCAGAATTGTCTGCCTCTGTACGTATAGCCGTTCCGGATTATATCGGTGTCCGTGATCCTGGATTTACAGGCGGCGTTGGCATTCTGCATCACGTAGTCCGCAGCTTGCGCGGACGGGGCAATACTTCAAGTGGGAACAGTACTAAAAAACCGGCTGCCCGCAGCAAACAAAATGCTGCACCTAGCCAAGGGACTGTCCGGAAGCCTGGAATGGTAGAGCGTCTAAAGGAATTTTTCAGCGACTTTATATAAGCGGAAGTCCAAATATACTTGGACCGGCCATCCATGCACTATTCTAGGGGGAGATGGAATACTATGTTAGAATTTGATTTTGAAATGGAGAGCTTGGCGCAAATAAAAGTCATCGGCGTCGGGGGCGGCGGAAGCAACGCTGTCAACCGGATGATAGAGAACGGCGTTCAGGGCGTAGAATTTATAACGGTAAATACAGATGCCCAAGCGCTGCATATGGCCAAATCGGAGCATAAATTGCAAATTGGGGATAAACTGACCCGCGGACTTGGTGCAGGAGCTAATCCTGAAGTAGGTAAGAAAGCGGCTGAAGAATCCCGTGATTTAATTTCTAATACCCTTAAGGGTGCAGATATGGTATTTGTAACCGCAGGCATGGGAGGCGGCACAGGAACGGGCGCAGCTCCGGTTATCGCAGAGATTGCCAGAGAATGCGGAGCATTGACCGTAGGCGTTGTAACCCGTCCTTTCACTTTTGAGGGTAGAAAACGCTCCAACCAGGCAGAGCTTGGTATTGAAGCCTTGAAGGAAAAAGTGGATACGCTGATTGTTATCCCGAATGACCGTTTGCTTGAAATTGTAGATAAGAAGACTCCAATGCTTGAAGCTTTCCGTGAAGCGGATAATGTACTTCGCCAGGCGGTACAAGGTATTTCGGATCTTATCGCTGTACCGGGTCTTATCAACCTTGACTTTGCCGATGTGAAGACTATTATGACCGAACGTGGTTCGGCTCTTATGGGTATCGGTATTGCTGCAGGGGAGAATCGTGCTTCAGAAGCAGCTCGCAAAGCTATTATGAGCCCGCTGCTCGAAACATCCATTGAAGGTGCACGTGGTGTAATCATGAACATTACCGGCGGCTCCAACCTCTCTTTGTATGAAGTGAATGAGGCAGCCGAAATTGTAACCTCTGCTTCAGACCCTGATGTGAATATGATTTTCGGTGCGATCATCGATGAGTCCATGAAGGATGAAATCAAGGTAACCGTGATTGCAACCGGATTTGATCATAAACCGGCTCCATCGGCATCCCAGGTTCGCCGTCCGGCAGCCACTCCGAATGAAGCTGCTACTGACAAGAATGCCAACCTGCGTCCTTTCGGTAATCAGACAAGTTCGGACCAGCTGGATATTCCGACTTTCCTTCGCAACCGCACACGCGGCGGCAACAACGAATAATACAAGCACCGCCGATTTAGGCGACTTGATCCAAAAGTGCCCCACAGCCTAACGGCTGCGGGGCGCTTTTTTGTTTAGTGCTGCTTAAGAGCGCTCTGGAGGCCGCTCCGTGAAAGGACTGTTGCTACATCGCTGTTGTGGACGGATTCTTTGAAATTATTAAGCGGTAAAAATCCGTCCAAGCCTATGCTTCCGATGCTAGCTTTCCTGCGGAAAGCTTTCGGGCGACCGCTGCCGCTTTTCCGCAATCAGTTCGTCCTCTCCGCTACATGAGCGGTAACGCAAAAATAAAAACACCCAAAAACAAAAAACAGTAATGTCCCTTGTTGCTCGGAGGCAGACTCTCATCATTCTATTATTACGTTTTCCATAGCAACTTATCTATGAAATAGCCTATTGTCTCCGGATTTCTTGATTCATAGTGTTATTGACGGTTCAAATCCAAGAAACCAAGGTGGTTCATACCTCTCTTACAGTATCAAAATCCCCTCGTTGCTCCTTTTCCTTTCCTGATGTTTTAAATTCAATCCGTATAGTAGTTCGCCGCATATTGGTCTCAACGTTCCTTCAAGTATGACATTTCTGCTTCTTTCGGGGCTCATTAATCGTGAGAATGCAATCACAATAATAATAGACTATGAACGTAAAACCACCAGTCTCCCTGTAATGGAGACTGGTGGTAGAACTTGTTAATTGCTCAAGAATCGGCGTTTCGAATGCGCCGAAATCCTAACAGGGTGCTTAAATATCTTTTAGCATGTTGTTGCATTCACTGTCGATCATGCCCTTCCTCTCGCAGGAGGGAGGATAGGCTTGCTAAGGTTTGTCAGCCGCATGCTGCTGCGGAGGGTCGGGGGGATTCTGGAGAAACGGAGTGGTCGCCTTTAAAGCCCGATTTCCACCGACTATTCAAATCAAATAGAAATCGGGCTTTAACAGCGATTGTAAGAAACCCCCGAACCGTAGCTCTCGAACGTAGCTCTCGAACGTAGCCCTCAACCGTAGCCTCTCAAACGTTGAAATAAAGAACCCTAGGAACAGTAGCTTCTCGAGTTGTTCCCGATCAAGAAAATGTGCAGCTGTTCTGAGGCGAATCTCGACAAAAAAACCCCTTGATTGCCCCGAGGTTTAGACAGACTTTGGATACCAGAGTTCCTATACTAATCATATCGTTCAAAAAGAAAGCCTATCGACTTGGCTTCATATCAACTCCGCTAGGCAGGTGAAGGTGCTGGTAGTATATATTGACTTGATATTTACCGCCAATCTGCTGATCGACGGGGTTCTTTTGTGGCTTACCGCCTGGTTGGTCAAGCTTAAGATCTCCTGGTGGCGAATGGCTCTCTCTTCTCTGGTTGGGGCGCTATATGTGGTGATGATGTTTGTTCCGGACTTGTCCTTTTTGTACACATTTGCTATAAAGTTTGGGCTGTCGGTACTCATGCTATGGATCGCTTTCGGCTTTGTCAGCCTGCAAAGCTATCTGAAGACTATGGGAGCTTTCTATATGATCAATTTTGCGGCAGCGGGCGGAATTCTCGGCATTCATTATTTACTGCAGAACTCAGGGGATTTGTGGAAGGGAATCATGTACACCACGGCGGGAGGGTATGCTTACCGGGTAAAAATCGGCTTTTGGTTTATTCTCGTTACACTCCCGCTCGTGTTGATTGTTTTCAAGGCGGTTCACTCTTCCCGTGCTCAAAGAGAGAGGCTGGAGACATATGTTGGTGAAGTGAAGGTTGAGATTGACGGGGCATGCGTCGTTTGTCCGGGACTTCTCGATACCGGTAACCGGCTTTATGATCCTTTAACGCATATTCCTGTAATGGTTATGGAGGCCGCGCTCTGGGAAGATCATCTGCCAGCTGCCTGGAAAGGCAGGCTGACCCAGAATGAAGCGGATAAACTTCTACTGGAGACGGACGGGCAGTCCTTTGCCTGGCAGGACCGGATGAGGCTTGTTCCCTATCGGGGCGTTAATCGCGGGTCTTCCTTTATGCTTGCCCTAAAGCCGGACCGGGTAACCGTGAAGCTGGGAGATGACGTGTACATCAGTAGACGGGTACTGATCGGCCTGGATGGTGGAACTTTATCACCGGAAGGTATTTATAAGGCGATTATCCATCCGGATTTAGCACAGAAGCAGGATGCGGCAATACCTTCCTAAAACCTGGGTTTTGCCAATTCGGATCTGCCGTGTCGGATACAGATAAGCTTGCCGGTGCAGGGTGCCGGTCATGTAAGCTTGAACCTCAGCCCTGCATACTTCTTGAAGGAGGAACAATGATGTTTAAATGGAAAATGGCGATGCAGCTCCAATATTACCGTGTACTCTTTCTACTGGGGCTGAAAAGCCAGGAAATTTATTATATCGGGGGCAGTGAGGCGCTCCCGCCACCGCTTACGCGTGAAGAAGAGGAATACCTGCTGCAACGTTTGTCCACCGGAGATGCAGCCGTGCGGGCGATGCTGATTGAACGTAATCTGCGGCTTGTTGTCTACATTGCCCGTAAATTTGAGAATACAGGCATTAACATTGAAGATCTGGTCTCCATTGGAGCTATTGGATTGATCAAGGCAGTAAACACCTTTGACCCGGAGAAAAAAATCAAACTCGCAACCTATGCCTCACGCTGTATCGAGAACGAAATCCTGATGTATTTGCGCCGCAATAGTAAGACCCGGAGTGAGGTTTCTTTTGATGAACCGCTGAATATTGACTGGGATGGGAATGAACTTCTGCTGTCGGATGTGCTTGGAACGGAGAACGATACGATATACCGGAACATTGAGGAACAGGTAGACCGGAAGCTGCTGCAAAAAGCACTGGAGAAGCTGAGTGAACGGGAAAGACTGATTATGGAACTGCGGTTTGGCCTTCGCGGCGGCGAGGAAAAAACACAAAAAGATGTAGCCGATCTGCTCGGAATATCCCAATCCTACATCTCAAGGCTGGAAAAAAGAATCATCAAGCGGCTGCGTAAGGAGTTCAACAAGATGGTCTAGTCAGATGCCGGCAAGGAATAAAATGGCCGACCGGGGAGATAATGTACAGTAATGTTTCTCCTTGGGAGGTAAATCATCATGACCCGAAATAAAGTCGAGATTTGCGGTGTGGACACTTCCAAACTACCCGTTCTGACGAACGTGGAAATGCGGCTTCTCTTCACATCGCTGCAGCAGCAGGGCGAACGATCTGCCCGAGAGAAATTGGTAAACGGCAATTTAAGACTGGTTCTAAGTGTGATTCAGCGGTTTAATAACCGGGGAGAGTTCGTTGATGACCTGTTTCAGGTAGGTTGTATCGGACTGATGAAAGCCATCGACAATTTTGACCTGGGTCAGAATGTGAAGTTCTCAACCTATGCTGTACCGATGATTATCGGTGAAATCCGCCGTTACCTGCGCGATAATAATCCAATACGGGTATCACGATCACTGCGCGACATTGCCTATAAGGCTCTTCAGGTGCGTGACAGTTTGACTAATCAGAATTCCCGGGAACCCACGCTGTTTGAAATATCGGAGGCTCTGGGTGTGCCAAAGGAAGATGTAGTGTTTGCACTGGATGCGATTCAGGACCCTGTGTCCCTCTTTGAGCCCATTTATCATGATGGCGGTGACCCGATTTATGTGATGGATCAGATCAGCGATGATAAAAATAAGGATGTATCCTGGATTGAGGAAATTGCTCTGCGTGAAGCGATGCGCAAGCTTGGACAACGTGAGAAGAGGATATTATCGATGCGGTTCTTTGAGGGTAAAACCCAGATGGAGGTTGCCGATGAGATCGGCATCTCCCAGGCGCAGGTGTCGCGGCTTGAGAAATCAGCAATCCAGCAGATGCAGAAACATGTGAAATCCTAACCTGCCGCACAACAGCAAGTCTTCGGGAATGTGGAAGACTTGCTGTTTTTGTCATGTGTCCAAGCCTTGCGCTCATATACTTAATAATACGTCTGAGGGTACAGAGGTGGCATATGAATCAGGAGTCGCTAGCGTCAGGTAAAAAAATGAAAATATCCGATTTTCAAGCTAAAGATGTCATCAATATTGTCGATGGCAGAAGACTGGGCCAGATCAGTGATCTGGAGCTGGATTTACGCAGGGGCGTGATTGAGGCCATCGTTGTTCCGGGGTATACCCGCTTTATGGGGCTGTTTGGCGGAGGAGCAGATCTTATTATACCTTGGCGCAATATCGTCAAGATCGGTTCGGATGTGGTGCTGGTCAAAATGGAAGAGCCGCGTGCACCCTTTCAGGAGGAGCCGCGGGAGACCATGTATCTGGAGCGCGGAGACCGCAGTGAGCGAAGTGAAAGGCGTACCCTTTAGCGGATACGCCTTTTTTTATAAAGAGCTGCTGATGGGGGGCCGAAGCAGTTCAGGTCTTCCTGGGGATACAGGGGAGGTTTCTCTTGTGGTACACTGAAGCGGAGGTGAGAAAGATGGAACCGTTTATGTTGAAGGGGGATAAGCCTCCTCTGTTTGTTTTGGAGCCGTGGTATTCACAGGGTACTCAGATAACCGCCGGTTTTACCAGCAGACAAGGTGGCATAGGGACAAAGCCCTACGAAAGTCTCAATTGCGCATTTCATGTGGGGGATGATCCGCAGGATGTACTGACCAACCGGCACATTGTAACGGACTACCTTGGATTTGAACTGGAGGACTGGACCTGCGGTGAGCAAACGCACGGCGTGAATATAGCGGAAGTAACGAGTGCAGACCGGGGACGTGGCAGTCAGGACAGAACTTCTGCATTTGCAGATACAGACGGGCTGCTGACCAATGTGCCCGGTGTGCTGCTGACTTCTTTTTATGCGGATTGTGTTCCGCTTTATTTCTATGATCCTGTCCGTTCAGTGGTAGGGCTTGCTCATGCAGGCTGGAAAGGTACTGTAGGGCAAATTGCAGAGGCTATGGTAAAAAAGATGGGTCAAATATACGGAAGCCTTCCACAGGACATCCTTGCAGCGATCGGTCCTTCTATCGGAGCATGCTGCTATGAGGTTAACGATCACGTGATGGATTATGTGCATCCGCTGGAGGATTCGCTGCGTAGAGAAGGTGCCGGTTCAGAAAGTCTATATACCCCGTCCGATAATAGTCCCGGCAAAAGCATGCTTAACTTGAAAGAATTGAATCGACGGATTATGATAAAAGCAGGAATATTGCCGACTCATATCGAATGTACAACTTGGTGTACAAGCTGTAACACGGATTTATTTTTTTCGCACCGTAAAGAAAACGGATCGACGGGAAGAATGACGAGCTGGATCGGAATAAAGGAGAGTTGAACATTGAACCAGGCACTGCAGCAGAGATTAGCCCGAGTAAATGAGCGCATTGAACAGGCCTGCGCAGTAAGCGGAAGGGATCCTGGTGAAGTGCACGTGATTGCGGTTACTAAATATGTATCACTGGATACGGTAGCCGGGGTGCTGGCAGTTCCCATGGAGCATATTGGCGAAAGCCGCTGGCAGGATGCCGAAAGCAAGTGGAAGCGACTTGGAGACCGTGGGACCTGGCATTTTATCGGGCATTTGCAGACCAACAAGGTGAAGGACGTTATCGGGAAATTTCACTATATACACTCTTTGGACCGGCTATCTTTAGCACAGGAATTACAACGAAAAGCCAAGGCAGCCGATATTAACGTCAAAGCGTTTCTTCAGGTTAATATCTCCGGGGAAGACAGCAAATACGGTCTGGCACCGGAAGAAGTTGCAGGATTTCTGCGGAGTATCGAAAGCCTTGACCGCTTGAAAGTTATTGGACTGATGACAATGGCCCCCTATGAGGAGGATCCGGAGCTTACCCGTCCAGTATTTCGTGGACTTCGCGAGCTCAGAGATGAGCTGAACCGGCTCGCGTTGACCCCTGAGCCGATAACTGAACTGTCGATGGGAATGTCGAACGATTACGAAGTGGCGATACAGGAAGGAGCCACCTGGGTGCGCCTGGGTACGGTATTAGTGGGTCATGAGGAGGGAATGTGATGGGTGTGATGAACCGATTTATGAACTTTTTGGGTTTGCAGGAGGAAGAAGAAATTGTAGAACGGGAGCAAATATCCCGCGATGAAGAAGAATACGAGCCAATTCCTGTAGAAACCCGTAAAAATCCGCGGGGAGGGAATGTTGTCAGTATTCATTCGCAAAAAAATGTGAAGGTTGTATTGTATGAGCCCCGTTCCTATGATGAAGCCCAGGAAATAGCGGATCATCTCCGCTCACATCGGACAGTTGTCATCAATCTGCAGCGCGTGCGAAACGAACAGGCTATGCGGATTATCGATTTTATCAGTGGTACCGTATATGCCCTTGGCGGAGGAATCTCTAAAATTGGGGGCAATATATTTATGTGTACACCGGATACGGTTGAAATCCAAGGCTCCATTACAGAAATACTGGGCGATGAACCAGACTACAACAGAATGAGGTGAACGGGCTTTGTCCCAAATTACATCAATTATCGGTATACTGTTTCAAATTTATTTCTACATGATTATCATTTACGTGCTTATGTCTTGGCTTCCCAATGTCCGTGAGAATTTCATTGGAGAGCTGCTCAGCAAGCTGGTAGAGCCTTACCTTTCACCATTCCGTCGGATAATTCCGCCGATTTTCGGTACGCTTGATATTTCTCCGATTATCGCTCTTATTGTTCTGCAATATGCGGAATATGGTCTGCTGGCGGTAGTGGATTACCTCCTCTAATCCTATGAAGAATGAAATTTATGGTCACTTTCACCCGGATGAACGGCCGTTTGTGGACAGAGCCTGGGAATGGGTCAGCAATGCCGGCGATTATCATGAAGTGAAATTGACGGATTTTCTGGATCCCCGTCAAGGATATATCCTCCAAAGTCTTGCGAACCGCCATCCGGATGTAGTCATCCGTATGGAAGGCGGGTATGCTGAAGCGGAAAGACGGCGGGCACTTATTGCTCCGGATTACCGGGAGCTGGATAATGAGGACATGAAGATGAAGGTGTTATCCATTACTCCCATTGAACAAAAGATTCAGGCACTGGAGCACAGTGATTATATGGGCTCTATCCTGGGACTTGGTATTAAGAGAGACAAGATCGGTGATATCCGGGTGCTCGAGGACGGCTGTCATGCCGTAGTGACTTCGGATATCGCCGATTATTTGGATATACATTTGAATGCGGTTCACCGTGTATCAGCAAGCACCGAAATTCTGCCGATATCTGCGCTGCGCGGCAGTGAATCGAGATTGGAGCTCATGGAGATCAGTGTCGCATCACTTCGGCTGGATGGCATTGCCTCCGACGTATGCCGCCTCAGCCGGAGTAAGATTCTTGCTCCAATCAAGGCAGGCCGTGTCCGGGTGAACTGGAAAGTCGAGGAGGATCCGTCCTTTGCTCTTAAGGCGGGAGACATGGTATCCATACAAGGATTCGGCAGATTCAAGGTAACGGAGATTGGCGGTTTGAGCAAAAAAGGCCGTTATCGTGTCCAAGTTGGGAAATTTGTATAAATTCTTTGCAGGAATCACCGTGTAATTGTCGAAATTCAATATTTCAGGCAGCAAACATTTCAGCACCATGACGCCGATAATTGTAGATGAAGCAGTAGGGAATGAATTAGACTGCAGCACATTTGTCCATTAGCCAACTCATGACGGCGGGGCACAAGAGGTCCGAAATTTCTAGGAGGTGCACAGCATGCCATTAACACCGCTCGATATACATAACAAGGAATTTGCCCATCGATTCCGTGGTTATGATGAAGATGAAGTCAACGAATTTTTGGATCAAGTCATTAAGGATTATGAAATCGTGATCCGTGAGAATAAGGAGCTGCACAATCAGCTTCTGACAATTCAAGAGCGTTTGGACCATTTCGTCAACATTGAAGACACCCTTTCCAAAACCATCATCGTTGCTCAAGAAGCAGCTGATGAGGTGAGAAGCAACGCGAAGAAGGAATCCCAGCTCATTCTCAAGGAAGCTGAGAAAAATGCGGACCGGATTATTAACGAAGCGTTGTCTAAATCGCGGAAGGTTGCCATAGAAACGGAAGAACTGCGCAAGCAAGCCTCCATTTACCGTACCCGGTTCCGGACGCTCCTGGAAGCGCAGCTCGAATTGCTCTCTAAAGATGATTGGGATGCACTTGAGAACCGTGAAGAACGCGAAGTTCGCGAAGGGATAATTTAATCCCTCAAGCATCCGTTATTTGCAAGTCCCGAAATGTCCCGGATGTTGACAATTACAGTCAAAGAAGCTATAAATAGAACATATCTGAACCAGTTATATGTTATTCGATGAAGGGACCAGTACTTCAAGGTCGTGTTCCCCAGAGAGTCGGCGCTTGCTGAAAGCCGATGTCCAGACCCTGACAGGAAATCTTCCCCTAGAAGCAAGGCCGAAGCGTTAATTCGTGCGTAAGCTAAGCCGTCTGCCGGACGTTACACCGGATTCGAGATGAAGTTTATCCCGGAACTGAGATTGTGCCCATACATTCAGAAATGTGAATGTCACTGTGCATGAATTAGGGTGGTATCGCGAGCATCTGCTCGCCCCTTTGGGGCGGGGGATGCTCTTTTTTGCGTACAGCGTTGGCCATCCCCCTAAATCCCCCTTCTTAAGGGGGACCCCGAGGGCCAGCCCTCTGGACACCCTGAATTTTGTCGTATGCCCGGCAGCGCGTAAATCAGCTATGGCGAGGTAACCCTCGCCCTGCCGCGAGCGGCAAGCTCAACTTCGAGCTACGAACCCTTCTGTAATCGCGACCCGCGATCCCCGAAGGGGCAGCAATAGCGAGGGTCCTTGGGCTGACGGGGCGAAGCCGTCAGCCACACACGATGAATGTAAGGTCCCGCAGGCGTACCCGATAGGGCAGCCTAAGAAGGACCGCTCTACGCGCCGAACAAATTTTTAACCGTCCGCCATCGTCCCTCACCCCGTCGGGTTTTAAGTTGCGGGTGTCCAGAGGGCGGCCAGCCCTTGGGGTCCCCCTTGGCGAAGGGGGATTTAGGGGGATCGAAAAAGGTTTAAAGATGAAACCCAGAAAGGATTGACCAGCATGCAAAAAGTAGATATCAAAGAAAAAGCGCGCGACAGAGATGTCCGCATCTTGAAGAAATGGAGCGACGAGGATACGTTCCGCAAATCCATGGAGAACCGGGAGGGACGTCCGAACTATGTGTTCTATGAAGGTCCTCCGACAGCCAATGGAGCGCCGCATATCGGCCACGTGCTTGGGCGCGTAATCAAAGACTTCATCGGACGGTACCAGACGATGAAGGGCTATCGTGTAATCCGTAAAGCCGGCTGGGATACTCATGGACTTCCGGTTGAGCTTGGTGTGGAGAAGCAGCTTGGCATTTCCGGCAAACAGGAGATCGAAGCTTACGGTGTAGAAAAGTTCATTCAGAAATGTAAAGCAAGCGTCTTTGGTTACGAGAAGCAATGGCGTGAATTCACGGAAGCAATCGGATACTGGACGGATCTGGATAATCCGTACATCACGCTGAACAATACCTACATCGAGAGCGTATGGAACATTTTGGCCACCGTTCATGAGAAAGGGCTGCTGTACCGCGGTCACCGCGTTAGTCCGTACTGTCCGAGCTGTCAGACCACACTCAGCTCGCACGAAGTGGCGCAGGGCTACAAAACGGTTAAGGATCTCAGCGCGACTGCGAAATTCAAGCTGGATGGAAGCGGAGATTACGTATTGGCGTGGACGACCACACCTTGGACCCTTCCGGCTCATATGGCCTTGGCAATGAATCCGGAGATGGATTATGTACGCGTGCAACAGGAAGACGGCGTGTATATACTTGCTAAGAATCTGGTGGAAGAGGTTATGAAGGGCGAATATACGATTCTCTCTACACACAAAGGTGCTGAATTTGTTGGTCAGACCTATACACCTCCATTCACTTATATCCAAGCGGAGAAAAGCAACATCATCGTGGGTGCGTCCTTTGTTACGGATGCCAGCGGTACAGGGATTGTGCATATGGCTCCGGCACATGGTGAAGATGACTACAAAGCCTGCCGCGAGAATGGAATCAGCTTCGTGAACGTGGTGGATGCTTCGGGTAAATATACGGAGACTGTCAAAGATTTTGCCGGACGTTTCGTGAAGGATTGCGATCTGGATATCATCAAAACCCTTTCGGAGCAAGGGCTCCTGTACAGTAAAGAAAAATACGAGCACAGCTATCCGTTCTGCTGGCGCTGCGATACACCGCTTCTGTATTATGCAACAGACAGCTGGTTCATCAGCACGACATCAATCAAAGATCAGCTTATCGCTAACAACAACAGTGTGAACTGGTACCCGGGCCATGTTCGTGAAGGCCGCTTCGGTAAGTTCCTGGATGAACTGGTAGACTGGAATATCAGCCGGAACCGTTACTGGGGAACCCCGCTTAACGTGTGGGTGTGCCAGGAGACAGGTAAAGAATATGCTCCGCACAGCATTGCTGAACTAAGAGAAATGGCTACCACTGAGGTGCCGGAGGATATCGAGCTGCATAAACCGTATGTAGACGAAATCAAGCTGCGCAGCCCGTTCAAGGAAGGCGCGGAAATGGTGCGTACCTCTGAAGTGATCGACGTGTGGTTCGACAGCGGATCGATGCCTTTTGCGCAAAGCCATTATCCGTTCGAGAATGCTGATAAGCTGGAGGATCAATTCCCTGCTGACATGATCTGTGAGGGCATTGACCAGACGCGCGGCTGGTTCTACAGTCTGCTGGCAGTATCTACATTGTTTAAAGGAGTTGCCCCTTATAAAGCGGTTATCGCAACCGGGCATATCCTGGATGAAAATGGACAGAAGATGTCCAAATCCAAAGGCAATGTCATTAACCCTTGGGACATCATGAATGAATATGGTACAGATGCGTTCCGCTGGGCAATCCTGTCTGACAGTGCTCCGTGGAACAACAAACGTTTCTCCCGCAGTCTGGTGGGTGAGACCAAATCGAAGCTTGTCGATACGCTGGTGAATACACACGCATTCCTGACGTTGTATGCTGGCATCGACGGTTACGATCCGGCAGCACATCCGTTCAAGTTGTCTGATCATAAGCTGGACCGCTGGATTCTCTCCCGCATGAACAGTTTGATCCTTCTTGTGGAAAAAGGTCTTGCTGTTAATGATTTTGTCAACACATCCAAGGCGATTGAGAACTTCGTGGATGAGCTGAGCAACTGGTATATCCGCCGTTCCCGTGATCGTTTCTGGGGCAGTGGTCTCGGCGAGGATAAACTTGATGCTTACCGTACGCTGACCCGTGTTCTGTTGACTACAGCGACGCTGATGGCTCCGTTCACACCGATGCTGTCGGAGGATATTTTCACAAATCTTGGCGGCGGAGAAAGTGTGCATTTGGCTGATTATCCGGTAGCAGACGAGAACCTCATTGATATGCAGTTGGAGCAGGAAATGGAGAGCGCAAGAGCGATTGTCGAGTTGGCGCGAAATGTGCGGAATGAAACGGGCATCAAGAACCGCCAGCCGCTGTCCGAGCTGATTGTGTCTATAGACCACAGCTTTGATACCGAAGGCTACGGCGATATCGTCAAGGATGAGATCAACATTAAGAACCTGAAGCTGGAGACCAGTGATAGTGGGTTTGTAGACTTCACACTGAAGCTGAACCTCAAAGTGGCAGGTAAAAAATACGGCAAAAACGTCGGCTTCCTGCAAGGTTTCCTGAAATCGATGGACAGCGACGCGACCCGTAAAGTTGTAACGGATGGGGAAGTTCATGTCTTGACTCCGGAAGGGGAAGAGCTGCACATCTCTGCCGAGGAACTGCTGGTAGAGAAACAGGCCAAACCGGGCTTTGCTTCAGCTTCCGGCTACGGTATTACCGTTGCGCTGAATACTGAAATCACGCCTGAACTTGAGCAAGAAGGCTGGGTGCGTGAGATCGTCCGCGCCATTCAGGATTACCGCAAACGCTTGGATCTGCCGATTGATAAACGTATCGCACTTACGCTGGAGGTTGATGATGAGCTGAAGGCAGCGGTTACGGCATTTGAAGACGTGATGCGTGACAATGTGCTTGTGACTACCATCGAATTTGGTGGAGACCATACCTTTGAATCCGTGGACGCTGGCGGCAAATCGATTGGTATTCATATCGGAGCCTAAGCTCTGATATTTATAGAGGCCCCTCCTAAAGCCAAGTGTGGCACGAGGGGCCTCTTGTATTGGATAACAGCTATCGGATCACGATGAAGCAGTGCATCAATGACCTGCAAAAAGCATATACTAGGCTCACAAGTATAACCGGAAGACTTCCGTTTATGCGGGAAATATAATCCCTTTTATATTTCGGCGCAAAATGACGAGCCCCGTGCTTCAAGAGAGAGGACTTTCATCCCTCTCTAAGCCGGGCTCGTTTACTTTGTGGCGGCGAGGGGAGAGGAGCGAAGTCGTGGAAGAAGATCAAAGGAGTTCGAACAAGAACAGGATATCTGTCAGAACATCACCAGAGAAGAACAGCCCGGTTGACAACAAACTTCCGGAGACCCGTGCTGATAAAGAACCTCAGATCTCAACTCAAGCAGATGAAATGACTTCTGAGGAGAAACTGAATGCCCTGTACCGGATTACAAACGGACTAGCCCAGCAAATGGAGAAATCAAGAATTGCCCAATATACAGAGCTTCTGCATTCACCATGGCGCTTGATCTGGCTGAATATATTGTCGGGTATTGCGAGAGGGCTTGGGATCGCGCTGGGATTTACTTTTTTTGCGGCTACCATTATTTATGTCCTACAGGTGCTTGGGGCACTTAATCTGCCGATCATTGGGGATTATATCGCTGACATCGTGCGGATCGTCCAGCATCAACTGGAGCTTAAAACTTTTTAGAATAGAAAAAAAGAGCAGCACGTGTGCTACTCCTGATCTTTCGTATCATCAGAGGCTAACAGGGCCTCACCTTCACCACGATCTATATAATGCTGATAGCTGGTCCCATGGACTACGGTAATATGGTTCCCGGTAATATCTGTAGCGATGAAATTCTCCCAAGGCTCGACAAATCCTTCGGTCTCATCGGCTTCAATCTCCATGTCATTATAGGAATCAATATTGTTACCCTCTGCCATTGCGGGTGAATTCGAGCTGCCCCAGCTTTCAACAATCTGCCAGGAATCCTCTCCGTCAAATCCGTTCTGATCGTCCTCATCATCCAGACTGGTTCGTCCAAAGGGTGGAGAGAGAAACTCTTCTTCCACAGGCCGGTTAAACGGTTTGACCCGCTGCGGAGTATACTCCAAGGAGTACCTGGTTGAAGGGATGGAAGACAAGCGTTCGAAGGGGATTTCCTGACCGCTTACCGCACAGATGCCATAGGTACCGTTATCCATTGCAGCAAGTGCCATAGCGATATCATCAAGCTCAAGTTCATCGCGCTCTACCAGAGAAATGTCCATGGAACGGTTAAAGAGGTCCGTAGCAACATCGCCCGGATGGTTGTCAATTTCAGAAAGCTCTCCTGTAGAGTCGCGCATGGAATTCTCGAGATCGTTATGTTCATTCTGCTTGAGTCTTGTTCTGATCTCGGATTGTTGCTCTTCGAGACGCTTTCTTAGTTCGGCAAGCTGCTGCGGTGTCAAATGGTTCATAAGGAGTTGCTCCTTCCTTCGTTCTAATGTGCCTTGAGTTAGCTTGACCCGTGAAGGGATATTTTAGCGCTGGAAAATAGTCTCCGGATTACCCATTGATGGAGCACCCGGCAATAGACGGGTTCTTGCGCGCTGTGCTACAATATACAAGTCTTTAAACAGTATTTGACCGCGAAAAAGCGGGAAAAATAAGAACGGAGTGACAACTTCTGTGGTGTACTATCTGCTAGCTCTTATCGTATTTTTGATTGACCAGGGAACAAAATATTTAATCGCTACCCGGCTGGAAATTACAGAACAGATTCCGGTGATCGGCAACTTCTTTTTGATTACATCTCATCGCAACCGCGGTGCAGCCTTCGGGATCTTGCAGGGGCAACAGTGGTTTTTCTTCCTGGTTACCCTTGTGGTAGTTAGCGGTATCGTCTGGTACCTGAATAAGGCAAGAGCAACACGGAAGCTGCTGCCTACTGCGCTGGGTCTGGTGCTCGGCGGTGCCATTGGCAACTTCCTTGACCGGATGCTGAATGGAGAAGTCGTGGACTTCCTGCAGTTTAACTTTGGCAGCTATACCTTCCCAATTTTTAATGTGGCGGATTCTTGTATTGTGATTGGGGTTGCACTTATTATTCTGGATTCGCTGCGTGATTTGAAGGGCGGAGAAGAAGTGGTGGAAGTGAAAGAGATCGAGGAAGCACAAGAGGGGAATGACTAAGTTGAACAAGGACGTCAATCAGCCCGCAGATTCCGGCTTCGAAGAAGAGAAAGACGTCACGGAGTGGACCGTTGCAGCAGAACATGCACGGGAGCGGATCGATAAGTATATTACGGAAGCCTGGGAAGAGGGAATATCCCGTTCTCAGGTACAATTATGGATTAGCGGCGGAAATGTTAAGGTAAATGGTGCACAGGTCAAAGCTAATTACAAGCTGTCCGAAGGCGAAGTGGTGAGCGTTACCGTACCTGAAACCGAGGCCACTGACCTGGTGGCAGAGAATATTCCGCTAGACATAGTATATGAAGATAGTGATGTTATCGTAGTGAATAAAAAGCGCGGTATGGTGGTGCATCCGGCAGTAGGACATCCTTCAGGGACACTTGTGAATGCGCTGATGTATCACTGCAAGGATCTTTCCGGGATTAACGGTGAGGTACGGCCCGGTATTGTCCATAGAATTGATAAGGATACGTCAGGACTGATTATGGCTGCCAAAAATGACGCCGCTCACGCCTCGCTCTCCGCTCAGCTCAAGGAGCATAGTGTGACCCGCCGTTATTTTGCCATTGTCCACGGGAATTTGTCTCATGACAAGGGTACGGTTGACGCACCCATCGGGAGAGATCCGCATGACCGCAAGTTGTATGTGGTGACGCAGAAGAACAGCAAGAAAGCCGTAACCCATTTTACTGTACTGGAACGCTTCGGCGATAACACTTTGGTTGAGCTTCAATTGGAAACGGGACGCACTCACCAAATTCGTGTACATATGAAGTTTATCGGACACCCGCTCGTCGGGGATCCCGTATACGGACGCAGTAAGGGAACAAGCATGGAAGGACAAGCCCTTCATGCTGCTGTACTTGGTTTTGTGCATCCTGCTTCAGGGGAATACATGGAATTCAGCAGACCGATGCCTGAGGATATGGAAGAGGTTCTGTTCGCCCTGCGCAGCAGATAAGTACAAATCAATCGGTATTTAGTCCATGGTTTTGAAGAAAGCTTTACGTCATATTTGAGAATATAAAGAACCGGGAGATGAGACGAAGATTATGAGTATTGAACATTATCAAGGCACATTTATTCAAAATAATTTTGCGGACCGCATCGGCGGTGCGAACTATGGCAAAGACACCAACATCTACAAATTCGAGAAAATCAAACGCGCCAAAGCTTCGGCGAAAAAAGATTTTCCAGATATCGAATTGATCGACCTCGGTGTCGGCGAGCCGGACGACATGGCGGACGAAGGCATCGTTGCCAAGCTGGCTGAAGAAGCAGCAAAAGAAGAGAACCGCGGTTATGCGGACAACGGGATTCCTGAGTTCAAGGCGGCTGCCGCTAAATATTTGAGCGACGTCTTCCGCGTGGATGGTATCGATCCGGATACGGAGGTTGTGCATTCCATCGGTTCCAAGCCGGCGCTCGCGATGCTCCCTTCCTGCTTCATTAACCCGGGTGATATTACAATCATGACGGTTCCGGGGTATCCGGTTCTGGGTACACATACGAAATATCTGGGTGGACAAGTATACACCGTTGAGTTGAAGAAGGAGAATAAATTCCTTCCTGACCTGAATTCCATTCCTGAAGATATTGCTACCAAGGCTAAACTGCTCTACCTGAACTATCCGAACAACCCGACTGGTGCAAGCGCAACTCCGGAATTTTTTGCAGAAGTGGTTGCCTGGGCGAAGAAATACAATGTGGTTGTCATTCATGATGCTCCTTACTCTGCTTTGACTTATGACGGTTTGAAGCCGCTCAGCTTCCTGTCCGTTCCGGGTGCGAAGGATGTCGGCGTGGAGCTGCATTCCCTTTCGAAGTCCTACAACATGACTGGCTGGAGAATCGGGTTTGTTGCTGGTAATCCGCTTGTTGTGAAAGCATTCAGCGATATCAAAGATAATAATGATTCCGGTCAGTTTATCGCCATCCAAAAAGCAGCTGCTTACGGTCTGGCGCATCCTGAGATCACTGAAGCGATTGCCCTCAAATATTCCCGCCGCCACAATATGCTGGTGGAAATGTTGAACAGCCTTGGCTTCACTGCTGAGAAACCAAAGGGTTCCTTCTTCCTGTACGTGGAAGCGCCAAAAGGCGTTAAGGGCGGACGCCGCTTTGAATCCGGCGAAGACTTCTCGCAATTCCTGATCCGCGAGAAACTGATCTCCAGTGTACCTTGGGATGATGCAGGTGCGTTCGTACGCTTCTCCGTAACCTTCATCGCTAAAGGCGAAGAAGAAGAGAAACGCGTTATCGCTGAAATCAAACGCCGTCTGAGTGACGTGGAATTTGAATTTTAATTTGGTTACTGCCTTCGGCCAGTAGTTAAAGTTCATCTTATATTTTGGGAGCTGCCCTGGGAACCGGGGCAGCTCTTTTTTGTAACTGATAGATTGGCTGAGTATTTAACTGGATTTTATAACGGTAAATTATTGAATATAGACTTAAGAACTGAATTACATGGAAAATCTACTGTTAAATTGGAGAGAAAGTGATGCTTGGAGCAAATATTGCTGAATTAACGCCGGTTATTACATGTAACTCCTCAAAAGCACTTCTCTGCGCCAAATTACCGCCACTAATTCCAGTTAGTTCAGACATACAGGGTAAACTATTTTCAGGCAAGCGGGGCTTTATCGTGGCAAGTAGTGAGTGCAAGTACCAAGTAGCGTCCTCACGCCCAAAAGAGCACGTTGACATCCCGCTTCGCATCTGTCATAATTCGTATGATAAATGAATAGCGCCTTTAATTCAGTCCCGTGAGGCTGGCAAGGTAACGTGAATCGAGGTTCGCGACTCTAAGAAGGGTATCCGTATGTGTACGGATGATCTTTTTATGCGCGCGCACGCCTCTGTGAACTAAGTGATTTCACTCCTTGCCTGTTTCGGGCAAGGAGTTTTTTGTTATCCGGGAACTGGTAGGCGAACAAGCTGGAGGCTGACGGGAATATGGAGACAGACAAGAACCTTTTAGAGAAAACAATCATTATGGATGAAACGGCGATTCGCCGGGCGCTCTCACGGATTGCACATGAGATTCTGGAGAAAAACAAAGGAATTGAGAACTGCCTGCTCGTTGGCATCCGCACAAGAGGCGTATATCTGGCCCAAAGAATTGCCGAACGTATTAAGGAGATTGAAGGCGTCGAAATTCCTTACGGCGAGCTTGACATCACGCATTACCGGGACGACCGCGAGGGAGGCGGTAGTGGAGATGAAGCAGTAGTCAAGAGCAATCTTACCATCACTTCAGGCGCAAGCGGCATTCATGACAAGAAAGTGATTTTGTTCGATGATGTGCTGTACACCGGACGCACGATCCGGGCGGCAATGGATGCGCTGATGGATTGTGGCCGGCCGCGAATGATCCAGCTGGCTGTTCTGGCGGATCGCGGACACCGCGAGCTTCCGATCCGGCCGGATTATATCGGCAAGAACGTCCCAACCTCCAAACATGAAGAAATTGAAGTATCACTTACGGAATATGACGGCAAGGATGAAGTGTACATTATTTCGAACCGGGAGGAACGATAACAATGACAATAGCAACCAAGGTGAGAAGACGCAGTCTGCTGGGAATCAAGGAACTGAGCGGAACGGAGATTGCGGAGCTGCTGGAGAGAACGGCCTACTGGGACAAGCAGCCGCAGAAGCTGACTCCGGTGCTGGAATCAAAGTTCGTGTCGAATATGTTCTTTGAGAACAGCACGCGCACCCGGTTCTCGTTTGAAATGGCGGAGAAACGCCTTGGTGCACAGGTGCTGAATTTCACATCGGCCGCCTCCAGTGTGGAGAAAGGGGAGTCCATCTACGACACCGTCCGCACCTTGGAATCTATGGGGATTGATGCTGGAGTGATCCGGCTGAAGCCTGCAGGCGTGCTGCAGCAGCTGGCCGAGAAGGTATCGGTACCGCTCATCAATGCAGGCGACGGAAATAATGAGCACCCGACACAGGCGCTGCTGGATCTGTACACGATGATTCAAACCTTCGGAAGCTTGAAGGATCTGACCGTGTCGATTACCGGAGACATTATGCACAGCCGCGTAGCCCGCTCGAATCTGTGGGCTTTGACCAAGATGGGGGCGAAAGTGCAGTTCTGCGCACCGGAGAATATGAAGGCTCCTGAACTGATGGAGTACGCTCCATATGTTTCTATAGAAGAAGCAATGAAGGCTGATGTTGTGATGATGCTCCGAGTACAGCTCGAGCGGCATGCGGTGGGAATGCTGCAATCGGCAGAGGAATATAGACGGCAGTTCGGGCTTACGGAAGAACGTGCTTCGAAGCTTGCTCCCGGCACGATCATTATGCATCCTGCACCGGTTAACCGGAATGTTGAAATCGATGACTGTGTGGTGGAAAGTGCCAAGTCGAGAATTTTTCCTCAGATGTCGAACGGGGTTCCGGTACGGATGGCAGTCATCGAAAGAGCCTTATTATAAACGAAGTATACAAAATACATTAATAAATATACACAAACATGAATTTTTATTATATAATAACGACAGAGCCTGCTTGAGATTGCGCGGGCAAAAGGAGAAATCATGACGGTGATTATTAAGAATGCCAGCATTATTAATAAAGAAGGCGCCCTGGAGCTGAAGACAGTAGTGCTCAAGGACGGAATGATTTCTGCAATAATAGACGGTCCGGAAGAGTCCGGCACAGCGGAAGAGATCATTGATGCTGAAGGCAAGCTGCTGATTCCTGGACTGATTGATATGCATGTGCATCTGCGCGAGCCGGGTTTCGAGCATAAAGAGACGGTAGAAACCGGAAGCCGCTCGGCGGCAAAAGGCGGGTTCACCACGATTGCCTGTATGCCGAACACACGGCCAGTAACGGATTCGCCCGAGGTTGTGCAATTCGTGAAAGATAAAGCCCGGGAAGCCGGACTGGTCAAGGTTCTGCCTTATGCAGCCATCACGAAAGGTGAGCTCGGACGCGAACTTACAGATTTCAATGCTTTGAAAGAAGCGGGTGCGATTGGATTTACGGATGACGGAGTCGGCGTACAAAGCGCACAGATGATGAAGGATGCGATGAACATTGCGGCACAGCTGGATATGCCGGTCATTGCACACTGTGAGGATAACTCGCTGGTCGAGGGCGCTTGCGTAGCTGAAGGAACATTTGCTGCCAAGCATGGCCTGAAGGGGATTCCGAATGAATCGGAAGCCATCCATGTCGGACGGGATATTCTGCTCGCGGAAGCGACAGGCGTTCATTACCATGTATGCCATGTGAGCACAGAGCAATCGGTGAGGTTGATCCGCCAAGCGAAAGCAATCGGCATTAAGGTGACCGCAGAGGTATGCCCGCATCATCTGCTGCTGTCGGAAGAAGATATTCCGGGACTCGATGCCAATTGGAAAATGAACCCGCCGCTGCGTTCGCGCCGCGACGTGGAAGCTTGTATTGAAGCTCTGTTGGACGGCACGCTCGATATGATCGTGACGGACCACGCACCACACAGCGAAGAAGAGAAAGCCAAAGGAATGCAGCTCGCACCTTTTGGCATCGTCGGTTTTGAAACGGCCTTCCCGCTGCTGTATACGGCTTTTGTTGCAACCGGCAAATGGGACTTAGCCCTGCTGGTGCAGCGGATGACCGCTGATCCGGCCCGGGTATTCCGCTTGAATACCGGAGTTTTGGAAGCAGGTGCTCCTGCGGATTTAACGCTGATTGATCTGGATTCGGAGAAAGAAGTAGACCCTGCCACATTTGCCAGCAAGGGGCATAACACACCATTTACCGGATGGAAGCTGAAAGGCTGGCCGGTAAAGACTTGGGTGGACGGTAAGATCGTATGGAATGAACAATAATGGCGGACTGCTGAAACAGACGCTTTAGACTACAGAAACAAGAAGGAGTGGAAGGGAATGCAGGCGAGATTGCTGCTACAGGACGGAACGCTGTTTACAGGTACCGCATTTGGCGCGGAGGGTGAAAAGACGGGCGAGGTTGTATTTAATACAGGGATCACTGGATATCAGGAGGTGCTGTCGGACCCTTCTTACTGCGGACAAATCGTTACTATGACTTACCCGCTGATCGGTAACTACGGCATTACCCGGGATGATTTCGAGTCGGTACGTCCTTTCGTGCATGGCTTTGTTGTCCGCCGCCATGAGACAGTGCCCAGCAACTGGCGCGCTGAATACAGTGTAGACGATCTGCTGAAGGAATACGGAATTCCTGGTATCAGCGAGATTGATACGCGGATGCTGACCCGCATTATCCGCCACTACGGCACAATGAAAGCCATCCTGACCACTTCGAACAAACGTGTGGAAGAGCTTATGGAAATGATGGGCGACACGACGATTGAAGAGCTGCGCAATCAGGTGGCACGTACTTCGACTGCCAGCTCGTACAGCAGTCCCGGCAGCAAGGAACGGATTGTGCTTGTGGATTACGGCGCTAAAACCGGTATCCTGCGCGAACTGAACAGCCGCGGCTGTGATGTGGTTGTTGTACCGCATGATGTGACTGCTGATGAAATCCGCCGTCTGAACCCGGATGGAATCCAGCTTTCAAACGGTCCTGGGGACCCTAAAGATGTACCATACGCTGTGAAGACGATCTCCGAGCTGCTCGGTGAATATCCGATCTTCGGAATCTGCCTGGGCCACCAGTTGTTTGCACTGGCGTGCGGTGCGGATACGGAGAAGCTCAAGTTCGGTCACAGAGGGGGCAACCATCCCGTGAAGGAACTGGAAAGTGGACGCTGCTTCATTACCTCTCAGAACCATGGTTACACGGTGAATGAGGAATCCGTAGTGAACACAGAGCTTGAAGTAACGCATATTAACAATAATGACAAGACCGTTGAAGGTCTGAAACATACACGCTATCCGGCATTTTCCGTACAATACCATCCGGAAGCGGCACCGGGGCCGCATGACAGCAGCTACCTGTTTGACCGCTTCCTGCAAATGATCAAGGATCATAAAGCCAAGACTCCCGCAGGTTCGCGCCAGGCGCAGCTTGCGGCTAACGCCAGAATCACGGCGCCCAAATCCGCACCTCAGCTTGAAGCCGTGAAAGGAGCTCTATAACATGCCTAAGAATAATAAAATGAAAAAAATTCTGGTGATCGGCTCCGGGCCGATCGTCATCGGTCAGGCTGCCGAGTTCGACTATGCCGGAACCCAGGCCTGCCAGGCCTTGAAAGAAGAAGGCGTTGAGGTTGTGCTGATTAACAGCAACCCTGCGACCATTATGACCGATACCAATATGGCCGACAAAGTCTACATCGAGCCAATTACACTTGAATTTGTTACCGCGATTATCCGCCAGGAGCGTCCAGACGGCTTGCTGCCGACACTGGGGGGACAGACAGGACTTAATATGGCGGTTGAACTGGCCCGGGCAGGTGTACTGGAGAAAGAGAACGTTAAGCTTCTCGGTACGCAGCTGGAATCCATCGAGAAAGCCGAGGACCGTGACCTCTTCCGCGAGCTGATGCGTGAGCTGGAGCAGCCGGTGCCGGAGAGTATTATTATTACGACCATAGAAGATGCGGTCACTTTTGCCAGAGAAATCGGATATCCTCTGATCGTACGTCCTGCCTATACCCTGGGTGGTACAGGCGGCGGAATCTGCGACAATGAGGAAGAACTGCGTGAAACGGTGAAAGCCGGTATCCGCTACAGCCCGATCGGCCAATGTCTGGTAGAGAAGAGCATCGCCGGCATGAAGGAAGTCGAATACGAGGTTATGCGTGACGCGAATGACAACTGTATCGTAGTCTGCAACATGGAGAACTTTGATCCAGTCGGCGTACATACCGGGGATAGTATTGTTGTGGCTCCGAGCCAGACACTGTCCGACCGTGAGTACCAGATGCTGCGCAGCGCTTCCCTGAAAATCATCCGTGCACTTAATATCGAAGGCGGCTGCAACGTGCAATTCGCGCTCGATCCGCAAAGCTACCAATATTATGTGATTGAGGTTAACCCGCGTGTTAGCCGTTCCTCGGCTCTTGCTTCCAAGGCTACCGGTTATCCGATTGCGAAAATGGCTGCGAAGATCGCCCTAGGCTATACGCTGGACGAGATCGTTAATCCGGTTACCGGACAGACCTATGCTTGCTTCGAGCCTACACTGGACTATATTGTTAGCAAAATCCCGCGCTGGCCTTTTGATAAATTCACTCAGGCGAACCGCAAGCTGGGCACGCAGATGAAGGCGACTGGAGAGGTAATGGCTATCGGCCGTACCTTCGAGGAATCGATCCATAAAGCGGTTCGTTCCCTGGAAATCGGTGTACACCGCTTCCGTCTTCCGGGTGCAGAGTTATTGGAGGACAGCGTGCTTCGCTACCGTCTGGCTAAAGCTGATGACGAGCGCCTGTTCCTGATCGCTGAAGCTTTCCGCCGTGGCTATGAACTGCAGGAAATTCAGGATATCACGAATGTGGACTGGTGGTTCCTGTCCAAGATCGAAGGACTGGTAAGCTTCGAGAATGTGATCCGTGGAGAAGAAACCCTGTCTTACGAGACGCTGTATCAAGCGAAACGCAAAGGCTTCACCGACCGTGCAATTGCAGAGATTCGTGCCGAAGGCAATGCTGCGGCTGCGCTAACAACTGAAGCTGAGGTTCGGGCCTTCCGTCTACAGCAGGGCTTGACCCCTGTCTTCAAAATGGTTGATACCTGCGCCGCTGAATTTGAGGCTTCGACCCCATATTACTACTCGACTTATGAGACGGAGAATGAGGTTATCCACTCCGATAAGCAGAAAGTCATCGTGCTTGGTTCCGGTCCGATCCGTATCGGCCAGGGTATTGAGTTCGACTACTCTACAGTGCATGCCGTATGGGCCATCCAAAAGGCCGGATATGAAGCGGTTATTATCAACAACAATCCGGAGACCGTATCAACGGATTTCAATACATCGGACCGTCTGTACTTTGAACCGCTGTTCTTCGAGGATGTCATGAATGTCATCGCCCAGGAGAACCCGATCGGAGTTATCGTACAGTTTGGCGGACAGACAGCTATTAACCTTGCGGCACCACTGAGCGCTGCAGGTGTCAATATCCTTGGTACCAGCTTGGAAAGTATTGACGAAGCCGAGAACCGCAAGAAATTTGAAGCTCTGCTAAGCCGTCTGAATGTGGCACAGCCTAAGGGCAAGACGGTTACAACGGTTGATGCCGCAGTGGAAACTGCACAGTCACTAGGATATCCGGTGCTTGTACGTCCTTCCTATGTCCTTGGCGGACGCGCAATGGAGATTGTATACAATGACGCGGAGCTGCTCAGCTACATGGTGGAAGCGGTCAAAGTGAACCCGGAACATCCGGTGCTGATCGACCGTTACATGCTGGGTAAAGAGGTTGAGGTGGATGCGATTTGTGACGGGGATACCGTTGTGATTCCAGGCATCATGGAGCACGTTGAACGCGCAGGTGTTCACTCCGGCGACTCCATCGCCGTATACCCGCCGCAATATCTGGATGAAGGCCTGAAACAGAAAATTTCGGAAATTACGATCAAGATCGCCAAGGAACTGAAGACGATCGGGCTCGTGAACATCCAGTTTGTCATTTATCAGAATGAAGTGTACGTCATTGAAGTGAATCCGCGCTCCTCGCGTACGGTTCCTTTCCTGAGCAAGGTGACTGGCATTCCAATGGCACATCTGGCGACCAAGATCATTCTTGGCAGTAAGCTTGCAGATGACGGTTATCAGGAAGGACTGTGGCCGGAAAGCGATCAGGTATCTGTAAAAGTACCGGTATTCTCTTTTGCCAAACTGCGCAGAGTAGAGCCGACACTGGGACCTGAAATGAAGTCTACCGGTGAAGTGATGGGACGCGATAAACTGTACGCCAAAGCGCTGTATAAAGGTCTTATCGGAGCGGGAATGAAGATTCCGGCAACCGGAGCCATTATCGTAACGGTCGCTGACAAGGACAAAGCAGAGGCTGTGGAGCTGATGAAAGGCTTCCATGCTATGGGCTACAAAATTATCGCTACAGGCGGTACGGCTACTGCGCTTGAGGCAGCCGGCTTGAACGTAATGAATGTTAACAAGCTTGACGAAGGAGAGCCAACCATCCTGGATCTAATCCGCAGCGGACAGGCGAACTTTGTCTTCAATACACTGACTAAAGGTAAAACACCGGAGCGAGACGGATTCCGCATCCGCCGTGAAGCGGTAGAGAATGGTGTGGTCTGCATGACCTCGCTCGATACGGTAACGGCGCTGCTGAGAATGCTGCAGACCATTAACTTCTCATCACAAGCGATGCCGGCTTTCGTCGGACAATAAAGCCTGCTTGCAGTCTGTATGGAGCAAGAGGCACAGGAACGGTTTGCGGCTATCCGCAGACCGTTCCGCTGCGCCCGGGGTCAAAAAATAAAAGTGCGGTTCGCTGCACGGGTAGGAGCAACGGTAATGTTAAATGCTGAGGGAATGCAAAAGGAGCAGGGATCAGGCCTTTCGGCAGAGTACGCTGAAATGGCACAACGGCTAATGGTGGCTTTGGATTATCCGGATGCTGCAGGGGCAAAACTTCTGATTGAGAAGCTCGAAGGAATTCCGTGTTATATGAAAGTCGGCATGCAGCTCTTTTACACGGCAGGACCGGAGTTTATCAAAGAGCTGAAAGCGCATGGATACTCTGTTTTCCTAGATGTCAAAATGCATGATATTCCGAACACCGTAAAGGGCGGGGCGGCGAGCCTTACAGCGCTTGGAGTGGACATGTTCAATGTCCATGCGGCAGGTGGGACCGCAATGATGCGTGCGGCACGGGAGGGGGCACTCTCAGCGGTTCAGGCCAACCCAGCAATTACCAAGCCGCTGATTATTGCAGTTACCCAGTTAACCAGCACCAGCCTTGAAGTCATGAATGGTGAGATTGGAATTGCGGGAAGTGTCGCAGATACCGTTGTACGTTATGCCAAGCTTGCTGCTGAAGCGGAACTTGACGGAGTTGTAGCATCCCCACAGGAATCAGCGCTGATATCCGCAGCTTGCGGTGCGGCATTCCGTACCGTTACTCCAGGCATCCGGCCGGCGGGTTCTTCGCAGGATGACCAGTCACGGGTGATGACTCCAGGACAGGCCATCACACAAGGCAGCCACTACCTGGTAGTGGGACGTCCGATTACTGCAGCAGCTGATCCGCGTCAGGCAGTACTAAACATACTTAAGGAGATGATTCAGGCATGAGCGTATTATTGAACAAGAGTGAACAAATAGCAGCCTATTTATTGAATATTGGTGCAGTGGCACTTCGTCCGCAGGAGCCTTTTACATGGACTTCAGGTATAAAGTCTCCGATCTATTGCGATAATCGCCTTACCTTGTCTTATCCGGAGGTCCGTAACTATATTGCCGATGCGTTTGCCGAGCTGATTAAGAGCCAGTACCCGGATGCTGAAGTTATTGCTGGAACGGCTACAGCGGGAATCCCACATGCGGCGTGGGTTGCTGACAAGCTGAATCTGCCTATGGCATACATACGTGACAAGGCTAAGGGACATGGCAAACAGAATCAGATCGAAGGACTTATCGCACCAGGCCAAAAAACAATCGTCATTGAAGATTTAATCTCGACCGGAGGCAGCTCGATCAAAGCGGCCCAAGCCGTGAAAGAAGCGGGCGGTGAGCCGCTGGCTGTTCTGGCGATTTTCAACTACGAGCTCGATCGTGCCACTGGGGCTTTCGATGAAGCAGGGGTTCCGCTGTACAGCTTGTCCAATTACAGCACGCTTATCGATGTAGCATTGAGCCAAGGCAAGATTGCCTCCGGTGATGTTGAACTGCTTCAGTCCTGGCGTAAAAACCCGGCAGCTTTTGGAATTTAGGTTACCCGAAGCATATGCAGCCAATTGACGGTTATTAATAGTTAAGTCCCCTTGCAATAAAGTGCAGGGGGCTTTTTTGCGTCTATAGGGTTATTTCGCTGTTCTTCTTTTTTTATAAATAGTCAATTCTTCAGTTAATTAATGGGAATTCCATGAAGAAATCGTAGTTTAACTTTAAACGCCCTGTAACTTACCCTCGCCGGAAAACGTTTATAATACAAATAAAGGAATTTTCTTTGCTATTTTCAAGGCTATGAACCTAATATAATCGGGAGGGTACATCTATGATTCCAAAATCCAACAAGCGCAATCTGCGGCGGTGGCTGAGTCTGGGGATAAGTATTGCAATATTGCTTCCGCTTGCCTCTGAAGGCTGGAATACAGCTTGGGCTGAACCCGCAACCACACCGGAGCAGAGAGTGCTTCGTATCGGCACCTTGTGGAGCGGAGAGGACGATACGTATTTTCGCCAGCAGTTTACAGATCTGTATGAGCTGAAGCATCCTGAGATCAAGCTGGAGATCATCCCGGCGATTGATCAGAATCAGACCCGGTTCAGCAGCAATCCCGGACAATATCCTGCAGTCACTCCAGACTATGTGGAGAGCATTCGCGGACTTATGAGTGGTAATAAGCCGGTCGATGTCATTGTTGGAGACAACACGCTTATCAAGAGCCTTATCGGACGCAATTTATTGAAGCCGCTGCAGCCCCTCATTGACCGCGATCATTATGATATCAGCACACTCGCGCCAACCATGCTGGATGGTGTCCGTGAGCTTGGTGGCGGCAGTCTGTTTGCTCTGGCGCCCACCTTTTCATCCACAGCACTCTATTATAACAAAGGAATTTTTGATGCTGCTGGTGTAACGTATCCGAAGGATGGAATGACATGGGATGAGATGTTTGCCCTTGCCGCCAAGGTCACGAAAGTATCCAAGAAGAAGGAAAGCCGTGTATACGGTTTTTCAATGAGCCGCTATTATGGTGATTCGTTCTGGGATATGCAATCCTACATCACCCCGCTTCAGTTAACCATGTACGATAATAAAGGCAATGCAATGACTGTGAACAACTCAGCGTGGAACAAGGTCTGGACGACCTACAGCAATCTGGTTAAAAAACAGACCATTCCGGGACTGGATGGCTCCGAATTCATGTGGACAGAGGATACGCCATACAGTCCGATTCAGGGAGATCTGTTCCTTAACGGCAAAGCTGCTATGGTAGTTGCGGAATATGGATACATCAATGAACTGGTTACCGTCCGGGACAATGCTGCTAAGATCAAGAATTATAAGCCTGTGGAATGGGGCGTTGTTACCGTTCCTTCTCATGTTGAAAAACCGGGGGTTGCAACGGGAACTTGGCTTGGTAATATGATGGCGATCAGCAATACAGCGGTCAATTCTGAAGATGCCTGGGATCTTATCAAGTTCGTCAACAGCAATGAAGTAGCTAAGATCAAGGCCCATAACAGTTATGAGCTTACTTCGCGTAAAGACTATCTGGTCTCAAAAGCGCCAAGTGTGAACCTGGCTCCTTTCTATACCATGAAGCCGTTGCCTGCCAGTGATCCGCAAATGGACCGTCTTATTGGTCAGAAACCAGGAATCGTTCAAATCAGTGATGCCGGACGCCAGCTGTTCGTGGAAGTAGTTAAAGGCAGGATGACTGTTTCCGCTGCTCTTAAAGCATGGGAACAGAAAGGCAATACAATGCTGGCAAAGCTGCGTAAAGATCCAGCGGCATATTTTAATTTAGAGGATGGCTGGATTAAGAAAAGCGCTGTGAAAAACTAAATCGACTTATCGTTAAATGAATAGTGGCATGAAGATGCGGGATTTCACATAAACTTGGAGATATCAGGTTTTTAGTGGAGTCCCGCATATTTTATGGTGTTCTATGGGCATGCTATATCCAGAACAGATTTGATCCATGCGACTAAAGGAGAAGACATCATGAACTGGATATATTTCGCGAAACTGTTCAGAACAAAATTTCAGGCCGGATGTCTGGCCAAACGACTCGAGCAGGACGGATGGATTTACGGTTATCAGGATCCTCGTTTTGTGGAGATTTACCGCTCACGCAAAGGACGGTATGGTGTGCGTTTTCTCCCCTGATAATTTTTTTACTAATCCTTCCTTGACTTTATGGCCTTATGTAATGTATATTATTTATTGTCGCTGTTTGAATATGATTACTGACGCGGGGTGGAGCAGCCCGGTAGCTCGTCGGGCTCATAACCCGAAGGCCGCAGGTTCAAATCCTGCCCCCGCAACCAATTTATTCACAAACAGCCATCATAAATAACGGATACTTTACATCCGGGCCCTTAGCTCAGTTGGTTAGAGCGGTCGGCTCATAACCGATTGGTCGGGGGTTCGAGTCCCTCAGGGCCCACTTATTAAAAACCCTTACCCTGTAAGGGTTTTTNATTCACAAACAGCCATCATAAATAACGGATACTTTACATCCGGGCCCTTAGCTCAGTTGGTTAGAGCGGTCGGCTCATAACCGATTGGTCGGGGGTTCGAGTCCCTCAGGGCCCACTTATTAAAAACCCTTACCCTGTAAGGGTTTTTTGCTGTCTTGGGGCTTGCTGAAGCGATCAGAAGAGAGTGGGGAAAGGTCGTTTTTTTCTTCTTGCTAACGGATTTGCTAACGGAGGCTTTTATTTTATAGGTTCAAGCTGCTTTACTGCGAATTTATTGAGTTCATTTTCAATTCTGTCAACGGCTTCTTCCTGCATAATTGGAAGAAGGTGAGAGTATCTCTCATTGAACATTAACGGAGTCATTCCCAGTCGTTAGGCTGCTAACTTCAGATTATTCCAATGCCAGTAAGAATGAAGTATGTGTATGTCGCTGAACATGGAATCGGATCTTCCTAACACCAGCTTTGCGAATAAGCACTATATCTTTCCTGTAGATCATCAATCACCGTTCTGGATTACGTTTAATTCTCTATTGTCAAAGTCGATATCTTTCCAGAACTGCATTTCTTTCTGCTCGTTTGCACTTACCTTGCTCCGCATAGATACTTTACTCATGATATCTTCAGCAAGTAACCCCTATTCAGTATATGCAAGCCGGAGGGCACGTTTCAGCAGACTGTGAATGTTCTTCACGTAATCCTTGGAATACTTTTTACGGAGTTCAGCATAGAAGCTCTTGATCGTCCTCGGAGTAAGCGCCTGCAATTTTACTTTGCCTAGCGCTGAGCTAGGGGGTTATTTGTCGTGAACATTGAAAAAATATAAATTCGAAAGTGATTTTTTTGTCGTTTATTGTATTTATTTGTCTTAATGGTGTGGTACAATTGAACTAATTTATATTAATAAACAACAAAAATAAGGACAAAAGGAGGATTGAAATAGTATTAATCGACATTTTTTTCAATTAGAATGTGTCTTGAGAAAAAATGATTGGAGCATCAAGCATGATTCAAAGACGGTACGTAATAAGCGATGAAGAGTGGGATCAAAAGGGCATATTTCTACCCTATAAAACAGGTCAAAATTAAGTGAAAGAACCATGTTTAACTTGAGCATTGATTCTACATCGGTCAAAGCCCATCAACATAGTGCCGGCGCTAAAAAACGTTGAAGGACACGAAATGAATCAGCACATCGGCGTCAGTCGTGGCGGAAAAACAACCAAACTTCATACCGTCGTCGTTAGATTAGAAAATCCGCTCGTTTTTCTTTCTGACGGGTGGTCAAGTCTACGATTCCGTTCCAGCGATCGATTACTTCATAAGCTTGGTATTACAGGAAGTCATAATCAGAACAAAGAGCGACACTTAGTGGAGTGCTTTTTCAATAAAATCAAACATTTTCGCCACGTGACCACTGTTTCGACAAGTTGGCTAAGTCATTTTTGGCGTTTGTATACGTAGCTGCCATTTTCAAATTACTCAATGAAAAGTTTTCAGACACGCCCTAATTTAATGTGATTATAGATTATTTTTATACTCCTAAGGAGACAGATGCCAAATGGGAAATGAATTCTACAACCTATTGCGAAATATGAGCCGTGAAGAAGAGAGTAGATCGAAAGTTCTTATTCATGGAATAAGACAAATACTCGATGATAGGAAAGAAGAACACTGGTTGAGAGCATTCTTTCGAAAGAAGAAACATATAGAACCGAAAACCTGGAATTTACCAAAGTGAAACTTTCTCTTGTCTATGTGTTTTCAATAAACAAAGTCAAAAGGTGAGTGCGTAATGAACAAAATATTTATGAAGGAAGAATTTATTAGCGACAGGCTGGATATGAGGTCATTCTCTTCAACCCGTTGCAGGCCCAGCGAGCAAGAAGAACCGAATTACGTAAAGTCAAAACGGACGCATCAGATGCCTGGTATTTAGCAGATCTATACTGCCAGGAAGAGAACTGGTCTGTCCATCCTGGACGAAAACAAGTTATGAGGGCGTATTCATAGATTTATATTCCAAAACGTCCTTGAATTTGCTAGAAGATTGGCTACACATGGTGAAAGCGGCCACCCAGGCTTCAAAAAACTGGTGGTATACGCCGGAATTGATCCAAGTGTCTTCAGTTCAGGAAAGTTTGTGGCCACTCATAACAAGATCACGAAACGAGGATCCAAACCACTAGGATGAGCGATGTATTTAGCGGTAACATGCGGCTAGCGAGGAGAATTATACCCTCGACTCAGGAGTATTACGACAGAAAAAAGAGTGAAGGAAAGCCTCATAAAATAGCTGTGATCGCTTGCGCCAACAAGTTACTCCATCACGTATACGCTATGCTTAAGAAAGGGCAACCCTACACTTTTTAGTTTTAAATGGGAAGGAGTGAAAATCAAAAGTATTGAGGTTTGTAAATGCCCCCCCCTGTTATGAGTGGCGGGGCAATTTATATGTATCGATATAACGCTATTATTCGAATAGACTTAAAAGATAGAAAAAAAGAACCACTACAATAACAAGAACTATTAAGATAATAACACCGCATCCTCTGAACCCCAAACCGCTTGTTAACATGTGTTCTGCCTTATCTTGCCCGTGTTTATCTCCTGTCCCCTTAGATATAAAGTAAACAGCTATCCACCCTACAATTAATATAATAAATATAGCCACGACAATCCTCCAAAAGTTTTATTGTTATTATATCTAGCAATAGCAATAATCTATTTGGGAGTATCAAAATTCATAGTAAGAAGTGGAATCATATCTACAGCAATCCGAAAATATGGGTAAAAACCCTGCTAATTAACTGCTTACAAGTGCCACATGATGGTTAGAGAGGTCGGTGCATAACCGATTGGTCGGGGGGTACGTCTATCTGTAATTAACGATTGCAGGATGTTTCTCTAAAAAAATTTGAATGGACTGTATTAACTTCAAATAGTATCCTTCAGAATCCGGGCTTGTCTCCAAGTCTTCGATGTCATCTAAAAAACATCCCGGCGTTTGCTTTTACAAGAAATAAGTATTTATCTCTTTTTAGCTCTTTTAGATATTTTTCAAGTTTAGTATCCTTGGGGGCAGATATATAAGGAAGATCAGTTGCGATTTTTTCGATTTTTTTAGCTGTAGCCAAGCCTTCATTTAGATCGGCAGACCGCTCCATCTCAAGCATTGCAGTCCGAAGCTCATCGATTGAGCTCCTTACGGCCGCAAGAGCAGTGATTTCACTTTTAGTTGTTGTTAACTTCTGGCGTACCTGAGGATCTTCCACTAGTTGGAGTGACTTTTCATAAACGGCTTCTGCACTTTTCAAATCGCCATTGTTGTAATGCTGATCGGCCTGGATTTTTAATTCGGACGCCTGTGTCTCTTTGGAAGGACTGCAAGCACTCAGTAAATTTACAACGAACAGAAAGATAAAGAATTTTTTCATAATAGACTCCATCTTGATTCCTCATCGGTTGAGGGTTTTGCTATGAAGGTTATAAACGTTAAAAAAATACCGCAGAAGCCATTTCACAAACTTTTGCGGTACTCTCGAATATCAACGATTAAGTTAAGTATTGAATAATCCCCAGGACTACCATAATTCCGAATAAAACAAACGTCGCGTAGTTGCTGATTTCGATAAAGAGCAGCGTTTTACGCGGAAGCTTCTGGCGAACTTCGGGTCTTCTTATATGGCGATGTCTTTTAATTGAAACGTATAGCAAAAACACTAGAAATACAATAATGACTACGGTTTGCATTCTGTTCCCCCATCAATTTTTAATTTGATTCTACTAAATGAGCGGAATGAACACAATGTTATTATTCATGCTTCAGCGCACGGGGTGCTTCTCGTTCTGAGACTCCATGACAGCCAGTAGCTGCCCTTGGAAGATACGCCGCTGAATTTGGTCGACCCGCTGCACTGCGAGCTCAGTAGGTACCCGAAATTCGCTGGAGAGGAAGGCTGCTGCTTCGCCTCGAAGCTCCGGCAGGTTTCTTGATGATATCATGGAGTAAGGCATGGTCGCATAGAGGATGAACCGGTCGGCTTCATCTTCTTCGGCTTGGCTGTATTGTGCCGGCATCAGATGATTTGGACCTGCGTGCCGCAGCAAGTGGCAAAGCTCATGCAGAAACTCCAGACGCTGCATTTCAGGTGGAAGCCGCTTGTCCAGAAACATGCTGTACCTGCCAGCCGAAGCCTCGATTCCTTTGGTTCCTGTATCCAAATAATGAAGCTCGATATTCATGGCATCCGCTAGATAACCAATGGATATTTGAGACGGTTCAGCAACACCAATTCTAGAAAAAAGGTCTTCGGTCCATTTCTCCAAGGTCGTCATTTGATAATATGATTTCATCCAATCACCTCATTATCCCGAACAAATGTTCTTGTTATATAAGGATAATGCAATTCAAGTCGAATATCAAGTGTTGCTTCTATTCTTTGCCATTCTGCCCATACGGCATAGACTATCGTCACATATTCTGTGCTGTAGTCATTACTAAAGGGGAGGTTTATTATTATGGTGAATGAAAGCTACGGTGGAAATATGGGTCCTGCCAACATGGGTCCTGCTTATATGGGTCCGAATATGGGTCCTGCTAATGTGGGTCCAGCTTATATGGCTCCCAATATGGGCCCTACTAACGTGGGTCCTGCCCATGATTGTCCAGTAGCACCGGTGGTTAATCCTTGGGCAACTTCCACAAATGCGATTCTGGTACTCTTCATCCTGCTGGTCATTATCTTAAAAGCCTGTATATTCTAAAAAAAGCGTAAAGCGGCTCCTGCCGGGCACTAACCGGACAGGAGCCGCTTATATGTATGGACTCATTTGAACAAAAACTCTACGCGTGTGCCGTCCGGAAGGTCCTCCAGCTGATTGCCGATCCAGCTTCCTGCCCCCCGGTTGTCACTTGGACGCACGTATGCGATATCTGCTCCTTCGCCGCCCTCCTGACACATCGCCATAGGCCACTCATCGCGGTCATAGCCTTTTTTGGTAGGGATACCCTTTAGGGATAGGCTGCGGTTCTCCTCCGCACCGTCGCGGTCGATCGTACATATTGCTGCTTCTCCATTATTGATGGCATCCTGGATATGTTCTGCTGTCTTTGGATAACGGTCCTGCGGGAAGACAAGCTGTACAACCTCTGAATCGGCAGGGGATAGATCATTTGAGACCGGAGTATCATCTTTGAACCAATACGTGAATGCGGCGAGCAGCAGAAGGATAATGAGGCTTCCTAGTAATTTACGTGCTTTCAATGTATGCTTCCTCCTTAATATGCTAGAATCAGTATAGCTTATATAGAGCGGCTCTGCATGGGCTGTTGCTGAATTTGCTCTCCTGAAAAGATACATCAAAGTTAAGACACAAATGAGATAGTCTACATAAAAGTAAAGGTGGCTGTAAGGATGTCTGAACAGGAAACGCCTTATATTCACAGGATGATTTCACAAGGGAACAAATTGTTGCCTGGCTTGCCAAAATTGGAGTGCCCAGCGAAGAACGTGCGGATTTCATGATTATTACTAAAGAAACGGGTGAGTTTGCCGGAGAGGTTGTACTTAACGACGTAGACCTTATAAATCGCAGCGCCAATACCCGTATTGCGCTAGACGGGGCTCGTTTTACAGGTAAAGGCTATGGTTCGGAGGCAATGCTACATATGCTCAGGTACGGTTTTAATACCATGCACCTGCACCGGATTCACCTGGGGGTCTGTGCTTTTAATCCGCGGGCTATTCATGTATATAAGAAATTGGGCTTCCGTCAGGAGGGAATCGAGCGGGATGCCCTGTATCAGGATGGGGAATTCCACGACATGATTACGATGTCCATGCTGGAAGATGAATTTCGTGCGTTGTACGAGAGCGTGTAGAACCTATAAAGCGTGTAGTGAATGCGATCCGGATAGAAAAAAACCAGTCGGTCCAATAAGCCCCGGCTGGTTTTTGCACTGGAATAAACCATTTATGTATGACTCTAGATCTGTTCGCGATAACTGAGTTTATTGGCTGTTTTCTCGTCTCGGATTGCTGTTCGAAGCACATCTTTAACGGTTTGGGGATCACGGATCTTGCGGAAGTTCAGCTGTGGTGATGAAGTGTCTTCGGAAAAAACAGTCAATGTTCCGATCCGGAGAATCCGGTCCATAACGCTCTGCTGTACTGCCAGATCACGGACCCGCAGAAGCTCCACCTCTTCGAATTTCTTGGCAATAAGACCTGTCTTTACTCTGATTCTCTGGCTGGTTATTGTGTAGGTAGTCGTATTCAGGCCAATAATTCCTTTAAGCCGGTCAGATATTCCTGCAGGCTTGCCTTCCCATAAGACCACTTCATGGCTGGGAGATTCATGGACAGCAGACAGATGTGACGCTTGAGGAGCAGCATGATCGGTCGGTGCTCCGCACTCTCCGCAGAATTTAGCATCCTGCTCGTACTTAGCGCCGCAGCTTGTGCAATAAGACATGAGGCATCTTCCTTTCCAGTAACAGATGAATTCATTATAATATAACAGGCACAGGCAGTCATTACCTGAACTCTCAAAAAATTTACAATTATTTCATTTGCACTTTACAATAATCGACATTATGCTTTAGTAGGAGGGATAGAGATGAAAAAGTTGTTAATGGCAGGCCTGATTCTGACAGTGGCCCTGCTTGGCGCGTGCAGTAATAATGAACCGAAACTAGAAACAAAAGAAGATATCAAGGCGTATGTGCAGGATTTCTATAATCAATTCTCTGATATTGAGCAGGAAAGTGATTCTTCCAAGGAAGATTTCGATGCAGCAATGACTTCCTTCTCGTCCGGTGATGTTTCAGACAAAGAGTTCTCGAAGGCTGTTGATGCTTTTCAGGACACTGCAGATAAATTGGCGGACAAGGTTGAAGATGTGAAGATCTCTTCGAAGCTCCCTGACGATATTCAGAAGCTGTTGGAGGATTCCAAGGTTGCTTTTCTAAGTGCATACCAATTAAAGGAACAAGCATCCCAAAGCGCCGTTTCAGCAGAAGTGACAGCAGACCAGTTCAAAGCAATGACTGATAATGCTGATCTTGCCATGCTGTTCGGGATTTCCAAGCTGAATGAAGCCAGAGTTGCGACAGGGCTCATCGATGCCGATGCGGCAGTAGATATTAGTGAATTAACGAAACAATAATAAACGTGTTTAGGCAAAATAGACTTTAGGACAAAGGCTCCACATTGTGGGGCTATTTGTTTGTCATTTTTTCCTGGTTGATAATTTATGGGGAATCTAAGTATAATACGTACATATGTTCTTGTTTATTTGGAGAGTATTCATAAGTGAGGAGGAAATATTATGGGCAAGAAGCTGGAAGGGAACGGACTATGGGAGAGCTGCCGGATGATGCTTCCGGAGCATAAGAACCGGATCATATTTGAGGAGAGGGAAACTCTGCGCCGCGAGAAGCCGGTACTGGATGAGCAGGAGAGAGAGGAGATGGAGCGGACGCTCGTCTTGTCGCTGCGCAATCATGTCCGGGTGAGTGTAGTCTTGTTTGATCCTTTTGAGGATGTGGTTCTGAGCGGATTTATCACCTCCATCCATGCCCACTCCCGGGAGATTAAGCTGCAGTGGGCGGAGGAATGGAAGTGGATTAATCTCGACAGTATCAGCAGGGTATATACCTGCTAATGATGGGCCGCAGCGGGGGCCAAGGAGACCTCAGCTATTCAGTGGAGTCTGCTCCGGTACTTTTCTCGTATGCGATTAAGGTTAAGGAGTTATTTCCGGTCAGCCGGGCAATAGCTGCTTCGGCATCGCGGATAATCTCAACAGCTTCATTCTTGCCGTTAAGCGGTGCGATGGTGTAGCTGTCACTATGAACATCCATGGAGTTATCCCACCTTTCCCTGGTATTATCCGCATTCTATGATCGCCACATGCATCCAAAATATGGTATGGTGTGGTAAAGGCGACAAGGAGATGGATGTTCATGTACGGTGATGAATTCAGACGCAATCTGAGCGGTACGGATGTAGACGCGGCAAAGGCTAGGCTTGAAGCGGAGCAGCAAAGATTGCAGTCGGGCAATCGGCTGGGATTCCTCAGCGAGTCCATTGATTTGCTCATTGCCGTAGGTGCGGTGGGAATAATTGTATTCCTGTTAACCTGGCTGTAGACAGTTCGTTTAAGATTAAATGAGGAATGTGTAAGCCATGCTTGTAGAAGTATGGCTTTTTTGTTGTTCACAAAGAAGCTACCCCAAGTGCACAGGCAGGCTAAGTCTAATTTAGTCGGCTGCCGGATGACCGGAGTACAAGCAAAGCCGCAAAGGATAGCATTGGCTATACCAGGGGGTGATTTCATGCTGACATTGGAACAGGTCATAGGGAAATCGGCAGCGAAACTGAAGAAACTGCATCCTGCCGTATTGGCTGGTGCTCAAGCCTTGATCCGGCAGAGTCATGCTAAGGGGGTACCGATTGCCATCACTCAGGGCATGCGGACCATTGTTGAACAGAATGCCTTGTACGCGCAGGGAAGAAGTAAACCGGGAACAATCATTACGAATGCCCGCGGCGGTGCCAGTTATCATAATTATGGATTGGCAATAGATTTTGCGCTTCTGCTGCCCGGAGGTGAAACTTATTCGTGGGATACGAGCCGGGATGGAGATAAGGATAAATTGAAGGATTGGCAAGAGGTAGTGAAGCTGGCCAAACCTCTTGGATTTGAGTGGGGCGGGGATTGGACATCCTTCAAAGATTTTTCCCATTTACAGATGAGTTTTGGACTGACGACATCACAGCTTAAAGGAGGCGCCCGTCCATCGGCACAGCAGGTGAAGGAAGCATTAAGCCGGATCAACGGAGGTGACGATGAGGTGAATAAGGAAGTTAAGGTTGCCATCACTTTAAACGGTAAAAAGCTTACTGAAGGCATTCTGGATGACGGCACGACCTATGTCCCGGTAAGAGTTCTTGCAGAGGCACTCGGAGCCAAGGTTACGTATGATCCAGGCAGTAAAACAGTGGATATCGAGATTCTGCATAAATGAGTAGCAGGCAGGGGAAATTATCAGCGATAACATCAAAAGGAGGCATAACCACTTGAATAAGCTGATAACAAGCCTTGCTTGCACTACTGTTTTGTCCATGAGTTTAATGGGGGTAGGCTTCGCATCCAATGCATCCGGAACTGCAGGAATGGGCGGAACCACTCAAGGAAGAACAGGAACGATGGATGGATCCGTCACCAATTATGGTACAGGGAACTATTCAAATCGTGACGGCAATTTGCTGAACCGCGCTGAGGATACCGTGAACCGCGGTGTAGGCACCATGGAACGGGGCGTTAACCGGATGACCGGTACTGGAACCACTGGAACCACCGGAACTAATGGCAACGCCAGCATCATGAACGACAAGTACCGCTCATACAACAACGGTGCAACCTCTCCAATCTCTAACGACAGAGTAACGGGCAGATACCGTGCAACCAGCACCACCACAAATGCAACCAACGATAACGACAACAACTCCAACTGGGGCTGGTTAGGTTTGGTTGGGCTGCTGGGTCTTGCTGGCATGAGAAGCAGAAGCAATGCTGGCGATCGCCGTTAATCTGCACAAGACGAGCAACCCGCTAAGGCTTCGGCTAATGCGGGTTTCTTTTTTGATGAGAACGCATCAAATATGTGAAAAAGAAGGATTGCACATTTTAAGAACACGTGATATGATATTACTTGTCGCGTTATTACTTATAACGCCGCAACTTATAACATGCCGGGGTGGCGGAACAGGCAGACGCACAGGACTTAAAATCCTGCGAAGGGTGACCTTCGTACGGGTTCGACCCCCGTCCTCGGCATACCAGAAGAAAGAGCACATCTTAAACGATGTGCTCTTTCTTTGTATCAACCAAAGGGCAAGCCAGAGCGAAGACGAATTAGTCAAGCGAATGATGTGCATTGATTGACCATATGCGATAAGAAACGATATAATTTCTTTAGTGTGCAAAAAAATTTCGCAAAGATTGGAGGGAGCGCAAATTAAGCTAAAAGAAATTGCAAAAAAGGCAAACGTGTCAATTAGTACGGTGTCTAGGATCATCAATAATCAGGGCAATTTTAGTGAAGAAACCCGCAGAAAAGTATTGGAAATTGCCAATGAACATTTGAAACCGGGTGTCGCCCCTCCAAAGTTCGCAGGCATAACCCATAATATCGTTATAGTCGTTCCGGGCAATAATGACTTCTTCGATAATGACCCGTCTACCTCAGCTGACTTGAATCATCTAAAGGACGAATTTGAAGCCCATGGTCATCAGGTTCATATTGCGAAACATGGTGCGGACGCGCATTCCTCTCCGGTATATAAGCTTTTGGATGAGGAAAAGGTGGATGCGGCCATCATATTTGACCCCTTTGTCAATGAGCAATTGTTTGAGGAGTTTGAGAGACTGGGAATCCCGTACTTGCTTACGAATGGTAGAACCTATAAGGCCAATTACAACTATATTGACTACGATAACCGTAAAGGCGCTTATGAGGTGATCCGGTATCTCCATGAATTGGGACATCAGAAAATCGGAATTCTTGCAGGGCCCAAAAATCATCTGGTCAATTTAAACCGGCTGGACGGATGCAAGGACGCTTTTCGTGATTTCAAAATGCCATGGTCTGACGCGAATGTCCTCATGGGTGCATTTGATCCTGCCCATGGATATGAGGCAGTGAAGCAGCTACTCCGTATAGAGCCGAGTATAACGGCAATTTTCACGTTCAACGACATTATTGCCTTTGGAGCCATGAAGGGTTTAGCAGAGATGAACATCCGTATCCCGCAGGATATTTCCTTGATTGGGTTTGATGATTTAAAGCTATCGGAGTTTATGGTTCCACCCTTAACTACCGTCCGGAGATTCAGATATGATATCAGCTCTATTATTGTAAAAGTATTGACGGAATTGATTACCAACAAGAATATTGCAGAGGTTCACATCAGCCTAAAAACAGAGCTAATCGAGCGGGAATCATGCGCAAGACTGGTAAATACGAAGTAGAGACACGTTGCGATCGATCCCTAATAGCCATCCTTTGACTCCAATCAGAGGATGGCTTTTTGGCGTTTCAAACTATAATCGGATTGTTATTAAAGAGGTGTTATCAGAACATTGGGTTGACGACGCGAAGGGAAGTAGAATATACTGAAGGCGCAAATATTTGCGCAAATATTTGTGTAAACATTTTATTCATATGGGAGGGATGATTGTTGAAAGTTGATTTTACCAAGCCATTATTGAAAGCGTTTACCACAATGTTGTCATTTGCCTTGCTGACAGGTGGTTCATTGGCGGTGTCTATGCCTCATGAAGCATCAGCGGCTGTCGGTCCGGTCACCGTGAATCTGACGGAAACGCAGGAGGCCTTTAAGAACCCCTTAAAGGGATTCAGGCCTACACGGTTCATGAATGATGCCGGGTTCTCGAACCAGGAATACGGGACTGTGTTCAAGCACTATATCAAATATACGGATTTGGAGAATGCGGCGTCGGATTCCGTTCAGAAGATCAAGGATTGGAGTAATACAGCCTGGGCAGGGATTGAAAGCCAGAATAAAAAGGTGATTCCTCGTGTGTTCATCGTGTATCCGAACGGAGGAGAGTATTGGCCTGAAGGCGTTCCCCATGGAGATGTGACGACGCAATGGACGTCGGATATATTAAAAAATCGGCTGACAGCTTTCATCCAGAAGCTTGGCCAAGCTTGGGATAATGATCCAAGAGTAGCTTATGTAGAGCTCGGACTTTGGGGCAATTGGGGAGAGCATCATGTATGGCCGGATAAGCTTGCTGACGGGACGGACCGGATGCCGCTCAGCTTCCAGACAGCGTTAGGGAACGCAGCGGCGCAAGCTTTTCAAAACAAGAAGGTTCAAGTCCGGTATCCCGATACATTCCAGAATTACAAATTTGGATTCCTGTGGGATTCCTTTGCATTAATTGATGATCTGGCCGGAGGAGAAGGCATAGTTGCAAGAAATTCATGGAGAACACAAGTCAACGGCGGCGAAGTAGCGTATGACTGGGGACAGAAGGCGATCCAGCCCGGTGATTCGCCGGACGACACCTTAAGCGATCCGAACCATCGGAACTACGTCATCGATTGGATTAAAAAGACGCATACAACCAGCCTCGGTTGGATTGATCTGTACGATGCCGGGAATTCTACCGTTTCGCAGGGTGCCGCGCTCATGCAAAAGGAATTCGGATACCGGTTCGTCATCAATCAGGCGACTTTCTCCGGCAGTGTACAGCCCGGCGGGTCTATGAACGTAGCCTTTCAAGTCGTGAACAAAGGGTCGGCGCCATTCTATTATAATTGGCCTGTGGAAGCCAGCTTGCTGAGAAGCGACCGTACCGTGGCCTGGAAGGGTATTTTTAGCGGTGTAGACATTCGCAATTGGATGCCGGGTGACGATTGGAACAGCCAGACACGCCAATACAATCAAGCGCCGGCTGTTCAACAAGTTTCCGGCACATTCACTGTTCCCTCCAATTTGACAGCGGGAACCTACACTTTGGCACTTTCCATTCTTGATCCATACGGTTATAAGCCAAGCGCCAGATTTGCCAACACCAACTATTATGCCGGTGGCAGAACACCCCTCGGCAAAGTGGGGATCGGTATGGACCCTGCCAATCAGACTATCTCGCCTTTCGACAGTCTGAAGCCGGACAATACGCTGTCCTACAGTCTGACCCAAACGCCGTATGACGGCGGGTACAGCGGCGGAGGAAGCGCGGATACCCAGGCGCCGAGCGTTCCGGGGAATCTGGCTGTAAGCGGAAAGACTTCGAGCAGCGTCAGTCTGACATGGTTGGCTTCTACCGACAACGTGGGTGTGACCGGTTATGATATTTACCGCGGCAGCACTCTGGCAGGCTCAGTGGCCGCCACTTCCTTTACGGATACGGGATTAAGTGCGAATACGAGCTACAGCTACACGGTCAAAGCGAAGGATGCATCCGGGAATGTATCGGCCTCTAGCAGCTCCGTTAGTGCGACCACCAACGCTTCCGGAGGCGGTACTTTGACGTCATACGAAGCGGAGGCAACAAACAACACGCTGACCGGAGCAGCCGCAGTTTCCGCAAGTGCTTCATCTTCGGGCGGTGCGAAGGTAGGGTATGTAGGGAACAATGACGGCACCTTGCAATTCAACGGAATCAATGTATCTGCAGCGGGAACTTATTCAATGACAATATCCTACCTCAGCGGTGAAGCTCGCTCCGCACAGGTGCGTGTCAACGGAGGATCGCCTTCCACGATCAGTCTGCCAAGTACAGGAGGCTGGACAACGGTAGGCACCGTACAGACTCAGGTCCAGCTGAATGCGGGCAATAACACGATCCATTTCTCGAATCCGACGGGATGGGCGCCGGATTTCGACCGTATCCAGATTAGCGGAGGTAGTGCCGGGGATACGCAAGCGCCGACTGCTCCAGCGAATTTGAGCGTATCCGGCAAAACATCAAGCAGCATAAGCCTGACATGGAGCGCTGCAAGTGACAATGTCGGTGTTACGCAGTATGTGGTCTACAGAAACGGGAATGAAGCGGGCACGACTGCTGCGACCAGCTTTACGGATAGCGGCTTAAGCGCAAGCACGGCCTACACGTATACCGTCAAGGCAAGGGATGCGGCGGGCAACCTGTCGGCAGCCAGCGCAGCGGCTAGTGCAACGACCAATGCCGGAAGCGGAACTAGCAGCCTGCTTCTGGATAACTTCGACAACTCGCCGGCCTGGCCGGGAACGAACGATCTGGGGCTTTGGGCAGGCGCCAACAGTTTTGTAAACAATGCAGGTGTCATTGAGTCCGGCGCTATTAAACTTCAGTACAACAACAACGGATGGTTTGGCTCTATGGTTAGCCAGAACATCGGGAGTTACTCGAAGCTGGTGATTCGTCTCAAAGGCGCAAGCGGAGGCGAACAGAATCATATCCAGCTTACGATCGGCGGAGTGACTCAAACACTCGCGGCCTTCAGCGGAGATACGATAACAACCGGCTACAAGGATATTGCCATTGATCTTGTGGCAAAAGGGGTGAACCGCACCAGCCCCGGACAGCTGGAAATGTCATTCTGGCATGGAGGCAACAGTTCCGTCTGGATCGATGAGATTCGTTTCGAATAATCCAGTTTTATAACGTCGGGCATCGACTCTCTGTTATAGAGGGTCGATGCCCGGCTTTTTGGGTTTATGGAAGCAGGAGTGGTTCGACACGCCCATTCTAGCAAGGGTGTTCTTGTTTTTCGGAGACTCATGCGGAGCGTCCGCTAAAGCATAACAAAAAAAGAAGCTGCCCCAAAGCCTCATGGCTAGGGACAGCTTCTCCATATATCTGGATGTTTAATGATGTGTTGCCGCAAAGGATTCCCGGAAAAGTTTCATATCCACAACGGCACCTTCTTTAAGTCTGGATTCCTCGGCGGCGAAAGCCATGAGGTGACTTTCCAGAGAGGCTTCTGCTGAAGTCAGGGTATCCGCAAATCGTTCATTTCGGAGGTCGGACAGGAATTGCCGCATGATCCCATCGTCGCCTCCTTGATGCCCGCCATTACCATCGGGGGTATGGAAGATGGTCTGTGCGCCTGAAGAAAATTCGAACAGGTCGATAGTGCCACTTAGCAAATCACCGCGAATCTCCCCTTGGGTCCCCATGATCTGGACGGTACGATTGATGTCGCGCGTGAACCCGCACATGCTGAACATAACGGTAACCCCATTTACAAATTCCATATTTACCGTTTGATGGTCCACAACATTATTATCCGTCCGGTAGACACATTTGCCGTAGGGGCCATCGGTTATAGCTTTCATTCGATTTTTTTCCGTAGGAGGATCTGTTATGAGTGCGGCAAAGTGATTTAATTCAGGGTCCTGCATATAGAAGCGCAAAGCTGAATAGGGACAAGTATGTTCCACCTCACATCCGTCCGTACACCGGGCGGTTGAACCAGCAGGTGCATTATCTAGGCGAAAGTGGCTTAAAGAACCAAAGGAACTAACCTTACTGCAATCTGCATCGACCATCCAGCGGATGAGGTCCATGTCGTGACAGGATTTGGCCAATATCATGGGACTTGAAAGCACATCATTCCGCCAATTACCTCTGACAAAGCTGTGCGCATAATGGAGGTAACCAACGTTTTCGTTATGCTGAATGGACATAACCTTTCCGATCCAACCATCGTTAAGGAGCTGCTTCATTTTTTGCCAAAAAGGGGCGTATCTCGAGACATGACAGATGGAGAGTAGGCGCCCTTCTTCGCGTGCGACTTTTTCCATTTCAATGCATTCCATCGGGTTGTTGGACATTGGTTTCTCAAGGAGTACATGATACCCCTTCTTAAGAGCGGCAATCGTAGGCTCATAATGCATCTGATCTTGTGTACAGATGAGAAGTGCATCACATAGCTTAGGCCCATTCAGTAGATCTTCCCATGTTGTGTAGATTTGCCCCGGGGACAGGTTCAATGCTTCCGCAAATCTCGTTCTTCTCTCTTCATTCGGTTCGGCAACCGCCACCACCTCTGCCTCATGCGGGAACTTCTGAACATAAGGCATATAGGATAAGAAACCTCTCGCGCCTGCTCCTATTACAGCTAACTTAATTGTTTTCATACAATGATCTCCTTGAGGTATGGATTCAGATTTTTCTATACCATGGCAACCGGGAAAGAGGCGTTTGAACTTCGACCTGGAGGGGTCCTTCGACAACACTTCCGTCATCCCCCAACCATCGGCCTGCTGGAAACTGTATCGTTCGCGTCACTTGTCCCTTATTCAGGACAGGGGCTACCAGAATGGATTCACCAACCATGAATTGATCCTGAACCGCATGATAGCCTTGGCGAGGGTACACGAATTCCAGACTGCGCAGGATTGGGAGTCCATTCTCCGCAGCTTGGCTGGCGAGATCAGAGAGCAGAGGGCCTAACTCACGCCGTATCTGCACAGCGTCCATACACCAGGACAATTCATCCCCATTCAGAACCCGCCATGGCGCCATGGAGAATTGCATCACGGGAAATAAAGCCGAGCATTGAACATAGCGGACAAACAGTTCAGAATCAAAGCGGAAATCCGGTGAATTAATGTCGCCATCCATCCCTCCGCCAACCATATCCGGACAGTTAAAGGCATACCCCATTAGGCCCTGAGCGATAGCGTTCGGGATCAGTCCTCCCAGTCCAGTCGCAGCATCCCAGGAGTGCGTTTTATCGCGCTGCCGCTGGATGAGACCCTGTCCCCCGAGTTTCCAGCACATGCGGAGTTCGCTTAAACCGTATCCGATTCCGAGCCGGGCATAGGATTCACAATCTTCCATAGGACGGACAGGACGTGACCATGCAACTTCTTGTGTAATGTCATTCATCAGCTCCGGCAAAAGCGGTTCTCCGGCATCAAGCTTAAATCCGTCAACCCCGTAATCTTCAATCAGCCGGTCTAATTGTTGCTTGAACCATTCCGATCCTTCCGTGCTTGTATAGTCAACAACCGCACTATACCCGTTCCACCATCTTCTTAGGACAGGAGTTCCATCAGCGTGCTTCATTAAGATCCCGTGGTCACGTAATTTCCGGAAAGTGATGCTGTCGGGACTTACATACGGGCATACCCAAAGCATAATTTTAAATCCTAGTTCGTGTAAGGAATGTATCATTCCGGCGGGATCAGGGAATCTATGCTTATCAAAATCCCAGGTTCCATAGTCCTGCATCCAATTATCGTCAATGATTAACACACCCGGGGGCATCCCATTCGCAAGAATGGATCTCGCGTAATTGAGGAGCTTCTCCTGTGTCGGTTCGTAAAACATTTCAACCCAAGTACAGTATTGCGGTGCCGTAAAAGCTAGTTTATCGGGCATAACGCCAGAGGGAGGGAAATGGGTGTTACACGCATGCCGGTAAGCACCTTGAAGGGTTTCGTATCCTTCTTCAATCTTTATGATCTGTTTGTGATCGATGGTAAGGTCACTCTCATTAAATGAAAAGGTGAACGGCTCTTCACTCCAAATATACCTTCCCAGATTAGAAAGTAATAAGGGGGAGGCTTGATTATCATCCGTCAAACGTAAATCGCGAGTATGTGGATGATCGCCAAACGGCATTAAATGCCCCTCGTTTATAACACCACCCCACCAGAACTCCTCAGGTTTTTTGTGCAATACAGTGATCGTCATCGCAGACACTCCTAATCCAAATAATGAAATAATTTGCGCAATTATTTACTAATATTATGGGGTAATCCATACCCCAATGCAAACCTTTTTTATCTTAATAATTAGGCATGTGATCTTTAAAATGAGGCATTTAAAGGGATTATAGAATTGGATTACAATGAAAATGTAAAGAGGCAAGGTGTTTCGTAATCAACATTTACGCAAATATTTTGCCTAAACAATTCATTAGGGGGATGTCAAATGAAGAATAGAAACAAATTTTCATTCTTGTTTGTAGTTGTTCTCATGGTTTTTGCTCTTGTGTCATCTGCATGCAGCAACAACTCTAACAACGCAAACAACGCAGCAGACAAGAGTCCGGACAGCAATGCCGGAGCAGCAACTGAGAAGCCCCAAAAGGACGTAACGCTTACTTATTCCATATGGGATAAAATTCAGCAGCCGGCGATGGAAGCTATTGCGAAGGAGTTCACGGCAGAGAATCCGCATATCAAGGTTAAGGTCGAAGTTATTCCATGGGGTGATTATTGGACTAAGATGTCCGCTGCTGCCCCGGCAGGAACGCTGCCTGATGTATTCTGGATGCACGGAGGTCAATTTGTTAAATACGCAACAGGTAAATTTATTGAACCGATCACAAGCAAAGTACAGGCTGGAGAGATCGATCTGAATAATTATGCCGCAGACCTCGCTTCTATATATACGCTGAACGGAGAGAACTACGGTATACCTAAGGATTTCGATACGATCGGTTTGGCGTACAATAAGGAGCTGTTCGATCAAGCCGGTATACCGTATCCGGATGATACTTGGGATTATGCCAAGCTTGCTGAGGTTGCCAAACAATTGAGCCAGCCTGACAAAGGCATTTATGGCTTCGGGGCGAAGATGGATACGCAAACCGGATATTGGAATGATATTTTGGCTAATGGCGGATCTATCCTGTCCGCTGATATGAGTAAATCGGGATATGATGATCCGGCTTCGATTGAAGCGCTGAAAGCCCGTTATCAAATGACTCTTGATGGCGCTTCTCCGACGCATCAACAAATGACAGATACCGAAGCCACCGAGATGTTCAAGTCCGGAAGATTAGCGATGATCTTCGATGGCTCTTGGCGGATTAGCGATATTGACAGCAGCGAAATTATTAAGGGGAAATGGGATTGGGCCATGCTGCCGAAGGGCAAGGTGAAAAGAGCCAATATCATCAATGGACTCGGCAACGTCATGTCTGCAAGCGGTAAGAACAAAGATGAGGCTTGGCTATTCCTGAAGTTCCTTGGATCTAAGAGAGCGGCGGAAATTACAGCAGAAATGGGTGCGGCAATACCGGCATTTAACGGAACCCAGGATGCTTGGTTGTCTTCGAGAACGTATTTGAATCTTCATATCTTCACGGATCAAGTAAAGGATGCGATTCCGTATCCTAGCGGTTCGCTCGCATATCCGGTGTGGTTCGCGAAAGAGCCTGAGATTATGTCGCAAGCGTGGGGCGGAGCGATCTCCGTTGAGGAAGCAGCGAAGAAGGTTGCTGAGATGATGAATCAAGCCATAGCAGAAACGAAATAAATCTATTGTACAGATTGTAGTAATTCAGGGAACGTTCCTGACGATCAGGAACGTTCCCAATATGTAAGGAGTGATCTCTTTGAATTCCAGGAGCAGATATGTGTGGGCCTATTTCATGATCGCGCCGACTCTCCTAGGCACATTGATTTTCTGGGGTTGGCCGGTTCTCCAATCGATTTTACTAGGGTTCCAGCAATCGGAGAATTTCGGGCTTGTCAATCATTGGGTTGGATTTGATAACTATGTGAAGTTATTCAATGACGAAGAGTTCTGGCAGAATCTGCGCAACACCCTTTATTATGTGGTACTGTTTGTGCCGATTACACTTGCCCTTTCTACTTTTTTTGCTGTGCTGCTGAATTCGAAGATCAAGGGGCTATCCGTGTACCGTGTTATCTTTTTCTTGCCTCAGGTCACGATGCCTGCAGCGGCAGCGATGGTGTGGGTCGTATTGTTCGCTCAAGACTTCGGACTTATCAACAATATCCTGGGAACCCGCATAGCGTGGTTGTCGAATCCCCATTATGCCATGTTCGTGCTCGTGATCGTGGGCGTGTGGGGGGCCATCGGCTTAAATATGCTGCTGATCCTCGCAGGTCTGCAAGGGATACCTAAATCACTTTATGAAGCTGCAGATATTGACGGTGCCAAGAGATTTGGCAAGTTTCGATATATTACCATTCCGATGCTGACGCCGACACTTTTCTTCACGAGTATCATCCTTTTGATTGGAGCCACGCAAATATTCGACTCCATCTATCTGATCATCGGGAAGACCAATGTGGCGCTGCCATCAGTTCGCTCACTCGTTTATGCCTATTACCAGAATACCTTCGTATATTTCAATCCGAATTATGGTGCAGCCATTATCAATGTATTATTGCTGATTAACATCATACTGACAGGAATCCAGTTTGCTCTGCAAAAAAAATGGGTCGTCTACGACTGAGAAGGGAGGATGACAGAAGTGCACATCGCATCGGCGAGGAAAATCAACTCGATTGTTCATATCATTCTAATTATCAGCGCAATAGCTATGCTCATTCCATTTATATGGATGGTGCTGACTTCGCTGAAGACAACGACGGAAGCCACGCAAATTCCAATCCGTTATTTTCCGGAGGCTCCGAGCTTAAGAGGATTTACGGAAGCGATCAAGCAATCGGCCTTCTCACATTACTACATAAATACCATTTTCACAGCGTTCATGAAAACAGTGTTTCCAGTGATATTTAGCTCGATGGCAGCCTATGCCTTTGCGCGGATCCGTTTTCCGGGAAGTACCCTTCTTTTTGCATTGATTATCTCGGTCATGATGGTACCTAATCCTGTATTTTATACGCCGCAATATATGATGATGAGTGACTTGGGATTGGTGAATACAGTTACAGCGCTTTGGATTACCTCGCTCATCAGTCCTTTCGCAACTTTTCTTTTAAGACAATTCTTCCTGACCATATCTAAAGAATTGGAGGAAGCGGCTGTACTGGATGGCTGCAATCCATTTCAAATTTATTGGCATATCATGCTTCCTTTGGTCAAGTCGGCTTTAGTCGCTATTGTAATTATTCAATTACAGTGGTCGTGGAATGAACTGCAATGGCCGCTCATTATTAACAGCTCACCTGAGAAGATGACCTTGTCATCAGGTATTGCGACGCTAGTCTCCATGTTCGGAACGGATTACCCTGTGTTAATGGCAGGTGCCTTCATGGCGGTAGTTCCAATGATCGTCCTCTTTTTTATCTTTCAAAAGCAGTTTATCGAAGGTATAGCATTCAGTGCGCATAAAGGGTAAATCAGATATTTCCATTGTTTCTTCTAAGCTTCACCGGTTATGAAATCAACTCTTCTCAGGTATCCGGACTTATGTAAGTCCGGATAGGCCTGTTGCTGACCTGTCGTTATGATATCGTTCTCACCGATTGATAACAGCGTTAATGAGGAGGCATTCGATGAATCCATTATCCGTGTACAGCTTTAGGAAGGCATCATTCAAAGTGATGCTTATTGTAATCATGTTACTGAGTACGTTCTTGGGGAGTGTTGCAGGCAGAGTGCATGCAGACCCGGAATCTTCGCGCGTGCCCGCTAATCCGTATTTGAGCCCGGCAGTGGATAGTACATTAACCAAGCATGATTTAACCTATGCACCAAGTCCGCTCGACAATCCGCTTAAAGGGTTTGCGCCATTCTATCCCTGGGAGACGGAGACTTCATTCCCCCACAGCTTGGAGTGGGTATATGTCCCGCTGAAAGCGGTGATGAATGGCTCTGATACCTATACTTTTGATGCTGGATTAGAGCCGGCATTGGATGCAATTGCGGCAAGAGGGAATCAGGCGGCGCTTCGAGTATATCTGGAATATCCGGGTAAAGAGGATGCAATACCTGATTTTATTCATCAAAGCGGTGTTGCCATGCGTCATAACGAGACATTTAACCAGGATGAGCCTGACTATGATGATCCGTTAATGGTAACGTATTTGACGAACTTTATTAAAGCTTTCGGTGCCAAATATGATGGAGATCCGCGCATCGGATTTATTCATATGGGCCTCGTTGGATTATGGGGGGAATGGCATACTTACCCTTATGATGAGGATACTGCAGACGGTTTGCCGAACTACATGCCTAATGCTGAAACCATCGGAGATATTTTTACCGCATATGATACCGCTTTTAATCAAACCAAGCTTGAGGTCCGGTATCCCGGCCTGCCAGGCGTTTCGGGATTTAATATTGGATACCATGATGACTCCTTTGGGTACAAGGAAGGCGACCCGCTCCAGAGTGTAACACAACCAGAGAGTATGGGCGGAGCCTATTACTCGTTCCTGACCAAAATGCTGGAAGCGGGTTCAGAGAATAAATGGATAACGCAATCTGTAGGCGGAGAAGTGCGTCCGGAAATTCAGAGCAGCTTCTTCAGCGGTGGTGCTAATGTTGACAGTGCGATGGATGATATTGAACTGACTCATGCCACGTGGATGATTAATCAAGGCGGGATCAGCAACTATGATGCTAACGATGAAACCGTTGCTGCTGGCGTGAGAAAGATGGGCTACGACTTAAATGTGAAGAGTGCTTATTATAATGATGTTGCTCAAGGTGACCCGCTAAAGGTCGGAGTAACCATTCAGAATAATGGTGTTGCTCCCTTCGCATACCCTTGGAAGGTTGAACTGGGAGTTAAGAATTTATCAGGGAAGCTTATTAAAGAGTGGGATACGGCGTGGGATATGACAAAGGTTATGCCATTACAGATCAGGACGTATCCTGAGTGGAATCTCTCCGGAGCTCCACAGTACGTCCCATTTGGCGAACCCTATTATTTTGATACCTCCATTGCTGCTCCGGGCTTGAATGATGGTTATTATTATTTGGTTATGAAGGTCGTTAATCCGTTAGAGGCCATGAGCAATAAAGCGAAAAAGGTAAGATTTGCGAATACGGACCAAGACAGCGAAGGCTGGCTCAATTTAGGGCCCGTGCTGGTAGGGGAGAGTAATTCTACACCACCACCAACTTCACCGCCGCTGCCGCCCAAACGTCTGCTTGTGGATAATTATGATGGTACGCCAGCATGGTCTGGAAGCACTCAAAATGATCTGAATCAATGGACCGGTTCAAGCGGATTTGCAAACGGAGCCGGCGCTGGGGTTACTCAGGACGGCGCACTAGTTCTGCAATATAAGAATATGTCGCGCCTGGAAACAAACGTTGGCCGAAATCTATCAGATACCGGGAAGCTGGTCATTCGGGTCAAAGGAGCCGCTGGCGGAGAAGAGAATCAGATTAGTGTCAGTATTGGCGGCGTAACGAAAACAATCGCTCAGTTCAGTGGTGATACGATAACAACCAGCTACAAAGACTTGGTTATAGATCTGCCTACTAAAGGGGTGGATTTGTCGCAAACGATCTGGAGTGTGGCGATCTCACAAGCTGTCTGGGATACTACGGGCACTATCTATATTGATGAAATTTATTTTACCGACAAGGTTGAATCAGATAGTGATCCCGGCACCGGACCTGGAACTGACCCTGGTTCTGGTTCAGAAATACCGGGGCTCATTGAGGATTTCGAATCCTATGCCAATGATACTGCTCTAGGGCAAGCGTGGACTGAAGCGTGGTCTGATAAGCCCGGATCTGTTACAAGAGCACTGGGCCAATCGAGCGGAAGCAAAGGCCTCAAGCTTTCGGTTGCAACAGCCGATTCGGAGTGGTCGAACATCATCCATTCCATCCCCTCGGCTGCAAAAGATTGGTCACGTTTCGACGGTTTAAGCTTCTGGGTGGACAATACAACAACTGACAATAAGGATTTCAGCCTAAATGTTGCGCTGCAGACGCCTGTTGCCAAAGGCGAGTTCAGTTTAAAAGAAGGAGGGTTAGCACTAACGATTGCTCCTGACGGCAGCTGGCATCCTGCGGCATTCAATGGAAGCTCACTGAATGTTCCTGCTGGATTTAAAGGTGTTGTAAGAATCCCTTGGGATCAATTTGTTCAATCCGCATGGCAGTTTGACGGTGCTCAGCCTGACAGCCCTGCCGCGCTGGATCCAAGCGAAGTAACCGGGCTTCAGTTCGGATACCCGCCCAAAGGGTATATCCATAACGTCATCACGATTGATGACATCATGCTCTATCGCGCAGATAAAATACTCGATGATTTCGAATCCTATACAGATGATGCCGCTTTGCAGAACATCTGGAGAATCGATTGGGAATCCGGAGAACCCTCTGCACGCCGCACGATTGACAATGTGAACTATTCAAATGGCAGTCAAGCGATGAAGTTCTCAGTTTCTCCTCCTGCGGGCAAATCTGCGTCTGACTGGGTCAATATTAAACGTGCAGCGTTTACAGGAACAGATTCGGATTGGTCGGCATTTGACGGACTCACCTTCTGGGTCAATCATACATCTCCAAGCAATAAAAATATGGATCTGAATATAGCGCTTGTTACCGATGCGCCAAAAGGCGAGTTCTCATTAAAACAGGGGGGCGTTGTGAAGTTCTACAATGCAGTTGACGGTTGGAAGACTACCAATCTCGGAGGAGGTTCCCTTTCGATTGCTCCGGGCTACAAAGGAATGGTCCGGATTCCCTGGAGCGCATTTGCCCAATCTGCTTGGCAAGGCTGCGGCGCTTGCGATGCTGCATTCGATAAGAGCAAAGTCCTTCAAATTCAATTCGGCTTTGGCCCTAAAAATCAGACTGACAATGTTCTTAGCATAGACCAGGTTGGAGTGTATGCGTTAGCGGGCAGAACAAGCGGAGGTGGAGCCGGCACGACGACACCTCCTGTTGACCATCCGAGTCCGCCGGCTTGGGCTACAGCGGCTGGAACACATGCTTTGGAGTATCAACAAGCACCGGTGGATAATCCGTTAAAGGGCTTCCTTCCTTTCTATGATGCCTCTGAAGAAGCTTACTTCAAAGCCGGCGACGATTGGCGAGACCGTCCAACCCAGTTGCCATACAGCTTGGAATTCTTCTACTTGCCGCTAAATAAGCTGATGAACAATATGGATGACTTTAATTGGTCTGAACTGGATAAACGGCTTGCTGCAGTAGCAGCAAGAGGTAACCAGGCCGTGTTCAGGGTGTATCTGGATTATCCGAACAAACCTTCAGGAATACCGCAATTCCTGCTGGATGAAGGGCTGACGACTTACAATTATACGGAATACGACAATGGCAAGGATGCCACGAGTGTAGCGCCTGACTATAATGATGAGCGTTTATTGGATGCTTTGGATAATTTCATCAGCGCGCTTGGAACTCGTTATGACGGCGACCCTCGCGTCGGCTCCATCATGATCGGATTAATCGGGTTCTGGGGAGAATGGCATACGTATCCCTATGACGGAAATCTGAAATCGCCGAATCTGATGCCAACCGATGCTAACCTGAAGCGGGTACTTACCTCAATGGACAATGCCTTTAACCAAACGCAGCTTGTATTGAGATATCCAATGGATAACAGTACGCTCAAAACCAAAAACTTCGATGTCGGCTATCATGATGATTCATTTGCGTTCCAGACGCTCCCCCCAAGCCTCGGAGGTCAAGGCTGGCATTTCTGGGGTAGAGTCAATGACGCAGGAGTCACTGAATTCTGGAAAAATAATAGTATGGGCGGAGAGATGAGACCGGAAATTCAAGTGAAGATGTGGAACAATGACCCGCCTAAATACAATGAACCATCGGCGCCGATCGAGGGGGCGCAAGGAGAAGATTACTACACAAGTCTGGAATTAACCCATGCCTCCTGGCTGATTGCTCAGGGAATCTTCCAAACTCCACTGGATGCTGCGCCTTTGGCAAGAGCTACCGAGGGGTCACGCCGGATGGGTTATGAATATTATGTCCCCACCGCCTACCTGGACGCAGCGGACGGTAACCTGAAAGTAGGAGTAGAGCTTGAGAACAAAGGCGTAGCGCCTTTCTACGATAGCTGGAAGGTAGAACTTGCTGCCAAATCAGGAAATGACATGATTAAGATATGGAATCCGGAGTGGGATCTGAAAGACATTCTCCCGAATACGAATGGATTTGATCACAATAAGCTGTTTGAATCTCTAAATAATCCGGAATTAAGTAATGGAAGCTATCAAATATTGATGCGTTATGTCAATCCGCTAGAACAAATTAATGCAGACGCCAAGAAGTTCAGCTTCGCAAATACCGGGCAGAATGGTAGCGGCTGGCTGAATCTGGGTAGCGTGGACGTGTCGAACAGTGCTGCCGAGGCCGCGGTAAGGGTTACGGGTTTAACCGCAAATACGCCCGGACAGGTACAGCTCGCTCCAGGCGCAAGCAAACAGCTTGACGTCACGGTAGCTCCGGCAGATGCCGGCAATAAAAGAGTGGTATGGTCATCTGCAGACCATAAAGTTGCCTATGTTTCTGCCACAGGGTTGGTCACGGCAGTAGGTGCAGGCCAAACCGTTATTACTGCTAAATCTTCTGACGGCAATCTGGAAAAGCAATTTAATGTGACGGTTACATCCAGTTCGAACCCGCCTTCTCCTTCAGGGGGGACATCCACACAACCCGCAACCCCAGCGCTTGATAGCACGGATAACGGAATCAAGCTGGGACAAGATGCGGTGACAAATGTTCAAACTACCAATGAGAATGGTGTAATCGAAACGGCAGCAACTATTGATCCGAAGAAGCTGCAAGATGCTTTCCATGCCCTTCAAACCAATCCAAATGCCCTTAATTCAAATTCGGTTACGATCGAATTGAACAACAACGGCGGTAGCGTAAAGGTCGATATTCCATCCTCTGCTTTTGCAGATGTAGTAAATGGGCTGCCGGAAGCCTCAGTAATTGTGCAGACGGATTTCGGAAGCTACAAGGTTCCTGTCAAAACTTTAGGACTGGCCACGTTAGCGGAACAACTTGGCGTGAGTCCTGAAAATATGACCATAAGTATAAGTGTTGACAGAGTTGCAGGGAGTATGGCAAATCAATTATCTGAACAGGCAAGCCAAGAGGGATTGACAATGCTTACACCTGCATTGGATTACACAATCTCGGCGGGTGCTAACGGACGGTCGATTGAGCTGACGAACTTCGGAAGCACCTATCTCGAAAGAACGGTACTTCTGCCGGGAACCGTTGATCCGGCGAATACTACTGCACTCGTATTTGACCCGAACACAAAGACATTTAGTTTTGTGCCGGCAATACTTGTACGTCATGGTGAAAATACAGAAGCTGTAATCAAGCGGAACGGGAACAGTATTTATACTGTAGTTTCGGGCACGAAGACGTTCTCTGATCTTCAAGGCCATTGGGCCAAACCAGAAGTCGAGCTGCTCGCCTCCAAGCGGATTATTAACGGGGTTTCGCTTAACAGCTTCTCACCAGACCAACCGGTAACCCGCGCAGAGTTCGCGGCGATACTCGTTCGTTCCCTTGGGTTGAGTTCACTGGGTAAAGATGCAGCTTTTAGTGACGTTGCCAAAGGTGACTGGTTCGCAGATGTCATTGCAACCTCGGCTCGTGCGGGACTCGTTACAGGCTACAGTGATGGTTCATTTAAACCAAATGAAGTGATCACCCGCGAGCAAATGGCTGTGATGCTATCCAGAGCTCTGGATTATGTGAACCCATCTGACCAGGTTAAGGATGCAAATGAACAAATCCTCGGGAAATATACGGATAACGGTTCCATTGCTTCTTGGGCCAAACACTCAGTAGCTGAACTACTCGCCGCTCAAATCATCCAGGGCAAATCAGCAACGACAATCGATCCCTTAGCCCATGCGAGCCGGGCAGAAGCTGCTGTAATGCTCAAACGGCTATTGCAGTATGTAGAATTTATTAACTAGGTAGTTGCCACTTTGCGGATCAAAATATGTACCGGCTTAAGAAAAAAGAAACTGACAGGCAAAAAGCAACGAAAGGGAATTTTTGAACTGGAGGAGCGAGAGCGTCCGCCCGAAAGCTTTCTGTAGGAAAGCTCGCATCGTAAGCATAGGCTGTCTCCGGATTTCAACCGCGAACAGCGGTTATAATCAAGAAATCTGGAGACAACAGCGGCCGTAAGTCAAAACATTCACTGTAGTTGCCACATTGCCGATCCAGTATTTCTATTCTTTAGCTGCAGGAGCACATGACGTCACAATTCATGTGCTCCTGTTCTATGTCGGATTGTATTCGCTTTGATAGATTTAGTGTAGACTAGCATTGAGGTTCTTTGGTGAAGGAGGTTGTGCTTTTGATGAAACGTGCTGCCGGTGTGATGGTTGCGTTACTTTTCGTGACTATCATGTACATCATGTACAGCAAATATATCAGTCCTGAAATATCCGGTTCACCGGAATTCCACAATGCCAATGAAGCGAATAAACCAGTGGAGGACGAGCCGGAATCACTGGTAACATTGAAGGTGATTATGCCTGGCGATCTGTCTGCGCGTATGGGGGATTTCGTTGAGAATGAATTAAATGACCGATTAAAGAAAGATCTACATATGAAGCTTGAATTGACATATATTCCATGGTCTAATTATCAGCAAAAGTTGGAGCTGGCCTTATCCACCGGAGAAAATTATGATTTGTTCTGGTATGGCGCACCATTCGTCTCTGTGTACTACACGAAGAATTATATTCAGCCTTTAGATGACCTTCTGAACCAATACGGGCAGGATCTTATCAAACATATTCCCGCAGAGAATTTCGAGCAGAACCGGATCGATGGAAAGCTTTGGGCGATACCGTCTCAGGCTTTTACATCCGCAGGGAAATTCTCGTCCGTGATGGTCCGCCAGGATTTGCTGGAGAAGGTCGGCATGTCAGAAGTTAAGACGATCGCTGATATTGAATTATTTTACGAAAAAATGCACGCTATAGATCCGAGTTATTATGGTTATTTGGAGACGGACCGAGGGCATGAAATGCTGTGGCGCGAATTGACAGACCGAAACTACTCTTCACTGGACGAACGGCTGTTATTTATGGTGGACGAGGATTCCGGGGAGATGCTGAGTTATGTAGAGTCTGATTTGTACAAAAAAGTAGCTCAATTACGCGAGTCATGGGTGGAAAGAGGGATTATTGATAAAAATCTGGTGGGCAATCCGGCAGCGAAAATCGATCAGGAGAATGCAGGGAAACTTCTTTTTCGAGTGGGAGCGGTCTCGAGGGCGATGGAGAACCTGCAGACGGCACGGAATGCCGATCCGGACGCCAGGCTGCGCGAGTATTATTTTGCAAAAGACAAACCTAAGTTTATTACTACCCCAAGCAACGAAGCATTTATGATAGCCGCTGCATCCAAAAATCCTGAACGCGCCATGATGTTTATGAACTGGATTCTGCATAGCAAAGAGAACTACAACTTTATCATCTATGGGGTAGAGGGAAAAGACTATCAACTTGAGAACGGTAAAATTAAGCTATTAACCAATGACCAGCTGATGTATGAGTGGATGTGGCGGAACAAGGATTATTTTATCGCACCTGCCAGTGTAGAGGACGACATCATTAAAGACATGCTTGCGAACGACGAGAACTCCCGTATTTCCAAGCTGTTCGGGTTTCATTTCAACGAGACACCCGTCAAACATGAGATGGCGCAGGTTATGGCGGTTTATAAGGAGAAGTTCGAACCTATCAATTTTGGATTGGCCGGTTATGATGAATATTATGATGATGCTATTACGGCGCTCAAGAAGGCAGGTTATGACATTGTTTTTGCTGAATTGAAAAAGCAGTTCGCTGAATTCAAACTCCAAAAGTCAGAAGCTATGTCTAAAATGGAGAGGGATCGATCATGAGCAGATTCAGCATATTCACAAAACTGATAGCCACTTTATTGATCTTGCTGATCCCGATTCTTTTTCTGTTTGGGGTGTCGAACCGGACAAGTACACGTGTACTGACTGACGAAATCATTAAAGTGAAGCAATATCAGATAGAAACGTTAGCCAATCAATTGGATCAGTTGTTTTTCCGGCTGGATACTTATAAAAAAATGCTCTACGAGAGCACGGATGTACGTAATTTAGCTTATCCTGATTTGCTTGACGACGTCTTGGATAAATATAGAGTTAATCGAACGGTCGCTGAAGAAATTAATCGACTGGCCGGTTATGGGGATTGGAAGGCAGTGATCGCAGTTCTCTACCCCCGCACTGGAATTGTCATCAAAAGCAACTCCAGTTTGAATGCGCTTCCGAAGGAGCTTCCTGCACAGGATACATTCTGGCAATACTATTCCGATCCCAATGAGGATTATTTCATGGAAATATTGTCTTATCCCGAAAATTCAGTGGAGCCAGGCGAGGCGCATATGAGAATTGTGCTTAAATTTGGTTTATCCGCTTTGCGGAGTGCCTTGTCTGAATTTAAAGCGAAGGGTTCGGGAGATCCGTTTCTGTATCATCCGGGAGCGGACCCTATTTATAATTATTCCGTAAATGTTGATCAAATGAACGAAATACTGCCCCGGCTTAGCGGGATAGACAGCTCGATGGAAAGCGGCTATATGCTGATTGAATCTGACAAAACGAGATTTCAAGTACACTATCAGAAGCTGGAATCCCTAGGCTGGTATCTTGTGGATTATGTACCCATCAGTCATATTATGGCGCCCATCAGTCGAAACCAGAACATGTTTTATATGATCAGCGGGATGCTTTTGTTTATGGGGGCTTATCTTGCTTTTGTGATGTATCGAAATATTCAGATTCCATTCCGGAAACTGATCAAGAATATGAATTTGATTGAAAAAGGGATTTATTCTGTGCGAATGACAGACAAGCCCAAAGGCGAGTACCGGTTTATTTATGACAGATTTAACTCTATGGCGTCCCAAATCGAGGAATTGATCGAGGATGTGTATAAAGAACAGCTCCGGTCGAAGGATGCAACGCTGAAGCAGCTCCAGTCGCAGATTAATCCGCATTTTCTGTACAACACGCTTGCTTATATCAAAAGTATGATTGAGCTGAAAGAAGATAAAGCCGCTATTTCGATGACCATGAATTTAAGCAAATATTATCGTTACACGACCAAAACGGGGAGTAAGATGGTACGTCTGAAAGAAGAACTGGATTTGATCCATTTCTATCTGGAGATCCATTGCATGCTGAGAGACGATTTCGAATTTCATATCGAGGTTGATCCGCAGATGGAAGATTTGGAGGTTCCGCGGTTAATCGTTCAGCCGCTTGTCGAGAATGTCATTCTTCATTCGTTTAGCAATCATTCGGATTATGGAGTGATTCGGATTAGATGCTGGAGGGAAGAAGGCATGAACCATGTAGCGGTTGAGGATACAGGCACAGGAATTGATTATTTAGTCATGGAGTCTATTCGAGTGAAGATCTATTCCAATAACGAGGAGTTAGAATCCGGGCTGAAAAATGTCCATCAGCGTCTGCGGTTGATGTACGGCGGCGACTCAGGGTTGCTGATCAGTCAATCGGAATTAGGCGGGCTATGCGTAGAATTGTGTTGGAGCAACCGGGAAGTTGTATCTTGATCTAGGGGGTATAGGGATGTACGAAGTATTGATTGTGGATGATCACACACATTTGGTTGACAGTCTGGCGATTGGACTTCCCTGGGAGCAGATGGGGATCAGCAATGTCTATAAGGCATATTCCGGCGAGGAAGCCCTGGAGCTGCTGAATTACCGTTCCGTTGATATTGTTGTAACGGATATCCAGATGAACGGCATGACCGGACTTGAATTGATCGCCAGAATCAATCAGAAATGGAAAAACACGAAAGCGGTTATTATCACCGGATTTGATGAATTTCAATATGCACAGGAAGCCATTCAACAGCAAGTATGCGATTATCTCTTGAAGCCGGTATCGAACGAGGAATTGGAGCAAACCCTTCGAAATATTATTGATAAGATTACTATAGAAGGTAATGAGCTGCTGGGTCAGCAGAAATTTGTGTACCGTTTCCGGGAGAGCTTACCTAAATTAAGAGAGTTGTTTCTGTTTGATTTAATATCCGGCAAAAATCACCCCATATCTGATCTGAAGGATAAGATTCATCTGTATGGGCTTCCCTTTTCTTTTGAAAATGAGGTCATTCTCTTATGTATGAGAGTGGAGGAGGATTATTCGAATACGGATCTTTATAGTCTCTCATTGATCGAATATGCCATGATTAACATCGTAGAAGAAGTTTTTTCGAATCAATTTAATGTGATGCAATGTAAGGATTCTCATGATTATTTGATCTTTCTGGTTCAAGCCAAACAAGTTGAAGAATCCGGCACAGACAGCTCCGCAATCATAGAGGATTTGGCCAGGCTCTCCCAGCATCAAATTAAATTATATTTGAAATCGAAGGTTTCTATTGTGCTAAGCAATTGGGGAGGTTTCCCGAAAGACATATCGTCCATGTACTACTCTGCTTTATCGGTATATACCGATTATATAGGCTATCAGACAGAAAGTTTTTTTCATGTGAGACAGAAGAAGGAAGCTTTCGAAATTCAGCCGCTTGCCGAGCTATATCGTTCCCAGACTTTAATGGAGTTAATTGATATCGAGCAGTGGGCAGCCTTTGAGGAGAAGCTGATCCGCATATTCGACGAGTTAGAAGGAGCAGGCAGCGGAGCCCGTGAGTACGGTGTTGAAATCTATGTCACGTTGCTGCAAGCCTACTCCTATTACTTGCATAAAAAAGGAAAGCGGATCTTTGAAGTATTTGGAAGGGACATCGAGAAAATGCTGAAAATTGATGCCAGTTGGAGCCTGGAGCCGTTAAAAGATTGGGCATTCAGCAGCTTTGTCCAAATCAAAGCTTACAGTGACAGCCGATTGGACAATATACGGTCTAACTTGATGGAACGGATCCGCCGGTTTATACAAGACAATATCAACGTTATTACACTTCAAGCGGTTGCCGATCATGTGAATTTGCATCCTGTATATATATCCAACTTATTTAAACAGGAAACGGGAGAGAATTTCTCGAACTTTGTGCTTCGCCTGCGAATGGAGAAGGCGGTTCAGCTGTTGAAGCACAAAGATTTGAAGATAAGCCAAGTTGCACATGAAATCGGTTATCAGAAACCGCAGTATTTTATTAAACTGTTTAAAACCCAGTACGGGATGACGCCGCAAGAGTTTAAGAACAGTTTATAAGGCCTTATCATGAGTGAGGCTGTATCTATTTTTGTTGAAAAAGTCCCCTTTTCACTGCGTAGGAGCAGATGAATAGGGGATTTTTTGGGTCTGCACAATTATCTCCGGAGTTAATTACAGTTCCACCCAAGCTACCAGTCCATCCGGCTCGTCCGGATTGATGTTCAGGCGCTCCGCCTGATGGATAGCCACGATCTGCGGAATGAAGATAAAAGGAATGCCCAATGCCGCTGCATCAAGCGGATGTTCTGAAACGATGGCGAGATCAACAATTCCGGTCAATTCACTGGATTCGTGGTCCGCTAGTGCAATGATGGTTGCTCCTCTATCTTTTATATCCTGCAAGAGATTCAACTGGTATTTGGTATCATCTCCGGTGATTGCAGCGATAACAAGTGTGTCGGAACCCACAGTCACCATTGGACCATGACGGACATCAAGAAGGTGGAAGGCATGAGCCTGAACCTTGGCAATCTCGGTCAACGCTATAGCACCTTCAGATGCAAGACCGTACAGTTCTCCATCTGCCAGCAGAATAACTTTATTCCAGTCACCATCGGCAGCCTTGCGGATTTCGCTTTCTGTTGCAGCCATGTAGGCTTCACCCTGAAGAATGGCATTTTTAATTTCCGCAATCACCCGCTCATCATTTCCCAGGAAGGCTGTGAGCATCAGGTTAGCAATATAAAGATTGGTCACGGTACGGGTCTGGCACACACTGTGGTCAAAAGCCCAAGGCAGCTCCAGAGCAAAGTCGGACTTCCTCGAAAGCGGAGAATCCGTTACACAGGAAATAGCCAATACGGGCACATCATGTTCTGCCTTGATCCGTCGAACAGCTTCAACAACTTCGCTGGTACTGCCTGAGCGTGAGGGGGCAATCAGCAGCGTGTTCCGCAGTATAGGCGAATATTGCCGGAAATTCAGCATCAAGTCACCGCCTGCGAGTACACTGGACGGCAAGCCAGCACGCACAACCGCAGAGAATGCAGCTGATTCACTCAAACAATAACTTGAACCACAGCCCACGAATGTAACGGAGTTTATTGAGCATGAATGCACAAATTGTACGATCTCTTCTTTTTTGGCCAGCATATAGTCAAAAGTTAGCTGCAGAGCAGTATATTGCTGCCGGATTTCTTTATAAGTTAAACTCATTGACTGTACAACCTCCCGGAAATAGACGAATTGTTTTCGATATAATCAAATAGTAAATCAAGTAAATGATTTATTCAATCAATATTTTTATATAAAAGATCATTTTTATTGCATTAAATGATTGATTAAATCATATATTGCGATTATCATTAGTATATAAATGATCTATTCAATCATAATCTAATATGAGGAAAGGTGATCCAAGGACGAAATGATTGAAATCTATCACGCACGCATTCTGACACCGGACGGCTGGATTGAAGACGGTAGTCTATTCATTGAGAAGGGTAAAATCAGTGAAATTAGCAGTGAGCCGAGAATACAGAGGCGGGATGGGTCAGAGTGGCACACGATAAATGCCGGAGGAAAAATGCTGCTCCCCGGATTTATCGATATTCACGTTCATGGCGGCGGCGGGTACGATGCTATGCGGGGTAACGTGGATGAGCTGTTTGGGATGTGCCGGTTTCATGCATCTAAGGGAACCACTTCTCTGCTCGCAACGACACTTACCGCGTCGCAAGATGAAATCCTGCAGGCGCTGCAGGCTGTGTCTGCGGCGATGAAGCTGGAGCGGAAGCGAGATGGCGCTAATTTGCTTGGTGTTCATTTGGAGGGTCCCTTTCTGAATGCCGAGAAATGCGGCGCGCAGAATCCTGCGGATCTTCGTGAACCCAGCATGGAAGAGTTCAAGGCGTTCTGGCTGGCATCAGGTGGAGAAATTAAGGTAGTCACCATTGCCCCGGAGCTTGAGCACGCTGAGGCCATGATCAAATATGCGGCAGGGCAAGGCGTGACGGTCTCACTAGGTCACACCAATGCAGATTATGAAACGATGACCCGTGCGGTGGAATGGGGAGCAACCCAGGTAACCCATGTATTCAATGGGATGCGCGGATTCCATCACCGGGAGCCGGGTGCTGCAGGAGCAGCGCTGATGCTTGACCAGCTGGCAGTAGAAGTGATCTGCGATGGTGAACACATCCATCCTGATTTAATCAAGTGGATATTCGCTGTAAAGCCCGCCGGTAAGGTGATTATGATCACGGATAGTATGTGTGCTGCCGGATGTGCGGACGGCGATTATCTATTAGGTAAGCTGCCCGTTGTTATGCACGAAGGAACGGTACACCTCAAGCGAGAAGATGGCGGGATTGGAAGCCTCGCGGGCAGTTCACTGACAATGATTGACGCTCTGAAGAAAGCTTCTGTATTTACGGGAATGGCTATCGCCGATATTGTTCCTGCAATGACCATTCACCCGGCTATTCAAATCGGCTTAGGCTCCAGCAAAGGAACGATTGAGCTTGGGAAGGATGCGGATGTGATTCTGATTGACGAACAATTCCGGGTATGCCAGACCTATGTGCTGGGCGAATTGGTTTATGACGGTGAATAGCAATAACGCCAGGTGAGAGGAGACGGCCAAATCAGTGATTTATACAGCCGGTGTAGACGTAGGGGGCACCAATATTGTATGCGGCCTGATAAATGCTGCCGGGGAAGTCGTAATCAAAGCGAAAGATCCTACTTCCGCCGACAAAGGTCCGCAGGCCATTATCCAAGGCATAGCGGAGAGGATTAGACACTTATGTGCAGAGACAGGTATTGGTACAGATCAGCTAACAGTCATTGGCATGGGGATACCCGGACTGGTAGATCCCGTTCAGGGCATTAGTCTGCGGGCGGTGAATCTACAGTGGACCCATGTTCCCGTAGCAGAAGCTTTAAGGCGAATTCTCGGCATACCGGTTTATATAGACAACGATGTGCGCATGTATGTGTACGGAGAGGCGGCCTGTGGCGCGGGCCGCGGGTTCAATCACGTGTTCGGAATTACCATCGGAACGGGTCTGGCTTCAGCATTTGTAAATCACGGGCAGATGTATCACGGACACCGGTTTATCGCCGGAGAGATTGGGCATGCGCCTATGGATGAGATCGATTCTGTGTGTAATTGCGGGAATACCGGCTGCCTGGAGACCGTTGTCTCTGCTACGGGAATTGCTCGGCAAGCTAGACAGCGGATCTTAAACGGAGAGAGCAGCCTGCTGCGTAATTGGATTCCTGATACTAATCAAATAAACGCAGGCGATGTCTCAAGAGCATGTGAATCAGGAGACAGGATGTCACGCGACATCCTCTCACATACTGGACGAATTCTGGGCAGAGCCTTGTCATGGGTAGTACCGGTCTTATCGCCGGATGTCATTATTATCGGCGGAGGCGGAGCTTTGGCCGGTGATGCGCTTGTAGGCCCTATGCAGCAAGAACTGAACAGACGTCTGCTGCGGGACTACCTTGGCCACTTCACCGTGAAATACGCAGAGCTAAACGATGATGCTGGAATCATTGGCAGCGGCATTTGGGCCTTGCGCCAATTTAATGAACGCAGGGGTCAATAAAATTGTTTTAATTGCACATTTGGGTCAAATGCAAAATCAGAGGTTGATTTACGTGCGGACAGAGCGGAGGGTCGGAGGGATTCTGGAGAAACGGCAGTGGTCGCCTTTAAAGTCCAATTTCAACCTATAAGATCTCTTACAATCAGGAAATGGGACTTTAACAGCGATCGTAAGAACCCTCCGAACCGTAGCGGCCTCATTCACCAAAGGTCAGATGTTGATCAAAATTTATTACTTGGGAGGAATTATTTATGCCGCTTATTTCATCAACTGCCATGCTTCGGCAGGCAAGAGCCAATCATTACGCGATTCCAGCGTTTAACGTGCATACACTTGAAATGCTTCAGGCAGTTGTAGAAGCTGCCTTGGAAGCCCGTTCGCCACTTATTATCCAAACGACCATGGGGACGGTCAAGCATTTGGGTCCGAAGTATCTGGTGTCCGCCGCCAGTGTTGCTGCTGATCAGTCTGGGCTGCCGATCGCGTTGCATCTGGATCACTGTACAGATTTTTCGTTGCTGGTGCAGTGCATTTATGCAGGCTATACCTCCGTTATGATCGATGCTTCCATGCATTCTTTTGAGGAAAATGTAAAGCGCACCTCCAAGGTTATGGAGATTGCAGCGGCAGCGGGAGTCAACGTAGAAGCGGAATTAGGCAAGGTCGGCGGAGTCGAGGATGAGATTGTTGTCGAGGAGCGTGACGCGCTTTTGGCAGATCCTGAGGAATGTAAGCTTTTCGTTGAGAGAACAGGTGTATTCACTTTGGCACCGGCGATTGGAACAGCTCATGGTATTTATAAAGGCGAGCCCAATATTGATTTTGCGAGAATTGAAAGAATCGCAGCTTTGGTTGAGACACCGCTTGTGCTGCATGGCGGTTCAGGCATCCCGGGTGAGCAGGTGAAGCGGGCGGTGCAGCTGGGTATGGCTAAAGTGAATGTAGCTACTGAACTCCGGATTGAGTTCTCCAATGCGATCAAGACAGTATTTAATGATAATACGGAGGAGAATGATCCCCGGAAATATATGATCCCGGCCAAAGATGCGGTTAAGCGTCTGGCTTTGGAGAAGATGGAGCTGTGCGGAAGCTTCGGCAAGGCCGATCAATTAAAATGATTACGACCGTTACACTGAATGCCGCCGTTGATAAGACGTACTATGTGGACAAAATGGTTGCCGGTAAGGTGCACCGCGTCTCCAGAGTGATCAGTGAACCTGGGGGCAAAGGCAATAACGTGGCTAAAGTTGTAAAGCTATTGGGCGGGGAGGTTACAGCCTCAGGGTTTGTTGCCGGCAGCAACGGAGCATTTATTGACCATCGTTTGCAAGAATACGGCATTCTGACTTCATTTGTTTCTGCAAAAGGTGAATCCCGTACTTGCCTTAATATAATTGACGTAAGCAGCAACAGTTCAACGGAATTATTGGAGCAGGGGCCGGAAATCGACCCTATCCATTTAGACAGATTCAAAAAAAGATTGGTTGAGCTCTCCTTGACTTCGAAATATGTTGTGCTCTCCGGGAGCTTGCCTTTGGGCGTTCCGGCCACTACTTATTCAGAACTTATTCATATAGTACAATCTACAAATGCCCGGGTATATCTGGATACCAGCGGGCCGGCGCTTGGCGAAGGATTGCAGGCAAAGCCGCATTTTGTGAAGCCGAATGAGGAAGAACTCGCACAGTGGTCTGGTAAAGAGAAAATGAGCGACGAACAAATCGTTGATGCAGCAGCCAAGCTTGCAGGAAAAGGGATTCGCCAGGTATGTGTTACGTTAGGTGCGCGGGGTACCATAGCTTTTATCGATGGGATCGGCTATCGGGCTATTCCTCCATATGTCGAAGCGGTTAACACAGTCGGATGCGGAGATTCTTTTGTTGCGGGAATGGTATTTGCCGAGGAGCAGGGAGAATCTGCTGCGCAAAGGCTCCGGGTGGCGACTGCTGCCGCTTGTTCAAACGCCTTGTCCAGCAAGGCGGGCCATTTTAACAACGATGTCTATCAGATGTATCTTCATCAAGTGAAGATTGAAGTCCTATGATCTCTTTGATTCTTGCAAAGTTGTCCGGTTTCCTCCAATATTAGTTATTAGGATTAAAGGATAAAGGTTCCCCGGAGGAGAGAGTTATGGATCATTCAAAGACCGGATTACGCAGAACGAAAATCATAGAGTATATAAAGGTGCACGGTAAAATTACGGTTCAGGAGCTCATCCAAGAGTTTGGCTGCTCCGAGGCTACGGCGAGAAGGGATTTGGACTGGCTGGACAAGTCGGGAAAAGTCATCCGCACAATCGGAGGAGCCGTATACGAAGGTAACCTTCGTCAGGAACCCTCAGAGGTATCCTTTAGCGATAAGCAATTCTCTCTGAAAGAAGAAAAAGAGAAAATTGCCCGAATCGCTGCTTCTTTGGTCAAAGAAGGTGATGTGGTATGCCTCACAGGAGGAACAACAACGTATTTTATTGCCAAAGCACTAAAAAAACACCAGCACATTACGATAGTTACGAATGCAGTTAATATTGCCGCCGAGCTTGCTGAAGCGGAGGGAGTTAGGGTAGTCGTTATTGGAGGGGTCATGCGCGCGGGTAGCTACGAATTGATTGGGCCTCTTGCGGAGAGTGTAGTGAAGCAAGTAAATGTGACCAAAATGTTCCTTGGTGTAGATGGGGTGTCCCAGGAGCATGGCTTCACGATGCATTCTGAGCTGGAAGCAAGTATTGCTCAGCAGCTCATCATGCGTTCCAGTGAGGTTTATCCGGTATTCGATGACAGCAAATTGGAAAAATCCGCGTTGTTTACGATTATTCCCTTGGGCAAGGCTACGGGTATTATTACGAATAAACAGCCCGAGTCTTGGCTGGAATCGGCGTGTATCGAGCAGCAAGTCAAGATATACATAGAAGAATGAGACTGGGAATTAATCAAAATTGATAAAACTGTTCTTGTTGCATCAGCAGGTTTTGTGTTGCTTTCCAAAGTTCTTTCTGCATCGCGGAATCTCCCCCAGGAGCTACCGGTTCGATGCTTTTTCCTGTTCCCACGTTGAAGTATCCTCCCGTAACCTCGTGATACTTAGGCTCCACGATTAACCGGGTAATAATATCCGTTCCTCTTCGCGGATCTCCAAGATGCAGTAATTTCAAAATACGTTCGATAACAGAGGCAAATCGGAGTTCGCGTCCGAGTCCGGTCACATTAAATCCGGGATTTAATGCATTCACGCTGACTCCGGTGCCGGCCCATTGCCGGGCTAGTTCGGCGGTGAACATGATATTTAATAATTTGGTTTTGCCATAGATCGGCGATGAGCCGCGGGCAGTAAAGGGCGTGGTGTCAGTTAAATCTCCGGGGAGTCTAAGTACGCCATGGTTACGCGAAGCCTCAGAGGCAACATTGACTACTCTTGCCGCACCTGCGTTCTCCAGAGAAGGCCGCAATGTATGTGTCAGCAGCCACGGTGCCAGATAGTTAACTGCGATCATCTCCGGAAATCCCTCGGAAGTTACTCTTGGTTCGAAGGCATGGATTCCTGCATTGTTCAAAAGAACGTCGATTTTAGGATATGCGGCTGCTATTTCTTGGCCTACGCGCTTAACATCTTTCATTAAGGATAAATCTCCGAAAAAAAAGTCAACTTTCGCTGAAGGACTGCTGTTTTTAATCATTTTTCGAGTGGCATCGGCCCGTTCTCTGCTTCTGGCTGTCAGTACAAGATCAAAACTGCGTTGTGCTAATTCAATGGCAACGAGTTGCCCAAGACCACTCGTTGCACCGGTAATAACAACAATGGGATTAGTAGTCATGATCATTCTCCTTTATGTGATACAATATTTTGTGATATCATCAACATGATTGATATATGTCCACTATATTGATTTAATTGATATATGTCAACTAATTATCTCTTTTGATTAAAGGACAGGTGAAAGTGAATGAATGACAAGAACTACAGCAATGACTCGAGAGAACAATTGGAGATCGCCCTTGGCGAACAGCTTAATGCGCTCATCAGCGCTTCACATGCATTAAATGTCAGAGCTGCAGCGAGGTTTGATTCCTCCTTGCAGCCTGCTGCCTTCCATATTATCCGCTGGCTCTATTCCTATGGGCCGACAAGCGCAGCTGCTCTGGCGGAATCAACCGCAATGGACCGGAGCTCGGTCAGTCGCCTTGTTAAGCAGTTGGAAGCATTGGGGTATGTACGTAGAGATGCATCTCCACTTGATGGCAGGGGTATTCTGCTATCTCTGACGGAGCTTGGCCAACAGAAGATAATTAGTGCTCTACAGGAGAAAGAGTCCGCTTTTTATGAACGGATTGCACATTGGAATGATACCGAGCTTCTCGATTTCATCCATATGCTGAAGCACTTTAATGGGAAAATAATTGACAAATAAACAAATCAAATATATTGTAGATACATTAAGTCTGTGATCAGAAGATACCGTAATCCAGTTCGGTATGCTTAACTAAACGGGAGAGGTGAATTTTTTTAGTTTAATCACGGATATAATATATCTTTAATGTATTTGTAATTTTGCTAGATGAGAGGAGAATCGGTGGAACATCATTTACGAAAAAAACCTGGGGTCATCGTTGCCTCCCTGGTGATCGCCAATTTTCTGGCACAGCTAATGCAGACAATGCTGAATACGGCGCTGCCGCGGATGATGAGTGATCTGGAAATTCAGGAAAACGAGGGACAATGGCTGATCACCATTTATTTTCTTATTACAGGGATAGTGGTGCCTGTTGCAGGTTTCTTGATCGGGAAATTCTCAACGAGGGCATTATTCTTCGCTTCAGGGGGGGCTTTCATTACTGGAACGCTGATCGCTGCCGTTTCTTCTGACTTCGCTATGGTTTTGGCCGGACGTTTGGTTCAGGGGATGGGGGCAGGCTTATTGATGCCGCTGTTCCAGACTACGATTCTGAGAGTGTTCCCGAAGGAGAAGATGGGTACGGCGATGGGGCTGGTAGGTCTGGTGATGGGGCTTGCGCCTGCACTCGGTCCGACGCTGTCGGGATTTGTAGTGGAGCATCAGTCCTGGCGGCTGCTGTTCTACGGGGTTCTACCCGTTGCGCTTGCCAACCTGTTACTAGCTTATATCAGTCTACGGAATGTGGGAGAAAAGAATACTGCGAAGCTGGATCTCAGATCTGTTCTTTATTCATCACTTGGGTTCGCAGGCCTGCTGTACGGATTAAGTCTAGCAGGAGATCAAGGGAAATCCGCTGTGCTCGCAGGGGTGGTCATTTTCGCCGGAGCTGGAATGATAGTCTTGCTCATAAGGCGGCAGCTTAAGCTGGCTGAACCTCTGCTGGATTTCAATTTGTTCCGTTCACGGATGTTCACCTATTCTTCAGTGATTGGGGTGATTCTGTTCTTCGTCGTGATCGGGCTGGAGTTGTTCCTTCCGTTGTATGCCCAGAAGGTACGGGGGCTGACACCGCGGGAATCAGGTCTTATGCTGCTTCCCGGGGCGCTGCTCATGGGTGGTTCCGGTTTGATTTCGGGAAGACTGTATGACCGATTTGGAGTCAGAATGCTAACCCGGGTTTCCTTTTTAAGCATGACGGCTACATTGCTTGTTCTGGCTATCCTGCTAACGCTGCATACTCCGTTTTTGCTGCTTATCCTAATCTTTGCACTATTTATGACTGAGGTCGGATTTATAATGGCCCCGATTACGGCATTTACGATGAGTAGTGTACCTGCGTCCAGACTCGCTCATGCATCACCGATGACGATTACGATCCGATCCTTGGGTGGCTCGACAAGCGGGGCAGTGCTCGTGGCCGTTATGACATCTGTATCTGGATATAGCGGATTAGATTTTCCCGGGAATATGCTGCAGGGAATACGGGTTGTCTTTTGGATACTCGCTGCAATGGCCGGACTGGGATTGGTACTTACCTTTTATCTCAAGGAGCATGCGAAGCTTGACGTCGCCCGAAGATAAAAGCTATCATGGATGAATAAAGTCTTTGATTGGATTGGGGTGAAGTATGTAGCATGAAGTATTCCAAAGCGACGAATTATGCCCTGCATACGATGCTGTTTCTGGTGGCCGCAGCGAAAGATAAGCCTATCGGGGTGCAGCAGCTGGCAGAACGTCAGGATGTATCCCCCACGTATCTGTCTAAAATATTGACCAAGCTGGTGAAGGCGGGACTCATTGAGTCTGCATCCGGTGCGAACGGTGGGTATCGGCTGAAGCAGAGCAAGGAAGATATTTCGTTCCTCGATATTATCCATGCCATTGAAGGCACGGCCTCTTTGTTCGATTGTGCCCTGAACCATCCCAGCGAGTGCCTGATCCAGCGGGAAATGGTAGAAGCGGAGCAGCGGATGGAAGAGTATCTTCGCAGCAAAAAGATCGCTGAGCTTGCTGCCAAAATAACGGAGCGTTAATGAAGTGCCGTTATTTTTACGGTTAATTATAGATATAATAAGTCTTTGAACTCTTTGAATATTTCAACTAAACAGTATGAAAGGGATGAACGAAATGATAAATGAATTATTTAACGAACAGGTATGGGAGAAGGCGTGGAAGGAGGACCCGCTGTCTATGGGCAACAAAATGAAGCGGGCAGGCGTCGATTTCACCCGCAGCTTCGATCATAAGGCTAAAACCTTTAATGAAGAGGTCTTCAGTGATGCCGGGAGACGCCGGAGCGAGCGAATTATCGGCTGGATCGAAGGCCAGGGAGTGGAATTTGACGGCCTCTCCGTGCTGGACGTCGGGGCGGCTTCGGGGGGATTCTCCGTTCCTTTTGCCGAGCGTGGAGCAAGAGTGACAGCCGTGGAACCCAACCTTCCTCTGTTGGAATTGCTTAAAGCCAATACAGAGGCTCTTAACCGGGAGCAGGTACAAGTTGAGATTGTCCCGCAGGCCTTTGAGGACATTGACGTGGCGGGAAAAGGGTGGGAGCAAGCCTTCGATTTGGTCTTTGTGTCCATGTGTCCGACGATTGTGGATTGGGACAGTGTGGAGAGTGTCATTAGCTGCGCGCGTCAATTCTGCTATATCAGTCTTCCGGCAGGAATGGGACAGCACAGCCTGCTGAACGAGGTAATGCCTCTGCTGTCTGAACAGAGAAGCAGTGCTGGAGTTTCGGATATGGCCTATCTGCTGCATTTGCTCTACCTGAAAGGATATGCCTACGAATCCATTGTTACCTTGGAGACGAAGACTACCGAACTCAGCCCGGAAGCTGCTATTGAAGAGGTCATGGGGCAACTGAAGCATCACCATACCGTTGCTGACGAATCTGCCCGGAAGATCGTTACGGAGTATGTGCAGCGCACCTACGGTGACGGACCGGTAACGGTAAGCCAGGGCGGACGTTTTGGTAAAGTGCTGATCCGGCTGAAGGAACAGAATATGTACAGCAGAAAATGATCATTTCGCCTATCGTATCACCGTAATTCAGAAGGCGTGCGGTTCCTCACCTGCTTAAACACCCGATTGAATGTTCTAACGTTCGTAAATCCGCATTCCAAGGCGATGTCTATCATCGTCTTGTTTGTGCTGAGGATCAAAGCTTCTGCATGGTTTACTCTGAGGTTATTCAAATATAGTGTGAAGTTCATCCCTGACATCTCTTTGAAATAACGGGAGAAGTGGAACAGGCTCATGTTCGCATGATTCGCGGCGTCTTCCAGGGTAACGTCGTTCATGAAATTCGCGTCCAGGTAATCAAGAACGTTCTGCAGAATATTCATCCGGATCAACCGGCGTTTGTCCTTTCGGTGGTTAGCCGGTTCGCAGCGGGAATGCCTCAGGATCAGGCCGCTCAACTCAAACAGCTTGCCGGTAAGCAGCATCTCGTAATAGGCGGGTTTTTGCTCCACCTCCGGCAGAAGAGCATTAAGAATAGCGGTGATTTGGCCGAAGTTTTCTTGAGTCATGCTGCTGTCACCGGCTTCATACCCGGCAAGAAAAGGCGAGGTAAGCCGGACATCCTTAGGCCAGCCGCCGGGGCAGCCGATAAGTTGGGGATTAAATATAACCAGCAGAATCGTGGATTCATGCTCTCTGCTGTCATAATAGTGGATGTCGCCGCTGGCGCATACGGCCAGGTCACCCTTTTCCAGAACCCGCGATTCCGAATTAATTCCCATGCGAATGCTTCCATCCAGCACAAAAGCCAGCTCTACATCATTGTGCCAGTGCGCCAGGAAACTGATATTGTGAGCGGTGCCAATTTGAACGGGAAGGTTCAGCCCATACATGCGGTTTTCGTGAAATGCCCTCATTGTTAGAAATATCCTCCTGTCCAAACATTGCTTACAATCTAGCAAAAAATGTCCATAAAAGCAATGGGAATGACGCGCCTTGAAAGCTGCTTTGAACTACAATCAAATCGAGGCACACAAGAATCGGGTGTTGACCCGGAAGTTAAAGGAGAACTGGAAATGGCTAAGAAGGCATTGATCGTATATGGCGGTTGGGATGGGCATCAGCCGAAGGAAGTATCGGAGATATTTGCCGGATTACTGCGGAATGAAGATTTTGAAGTGGAGATTTCGGATACGCTGGACTCTTTTAAAGATGAAGAGAAGTTACTGGAGTTGGATCTCATTATTCCCGTGTGGACCATGGGAGAGATTACCGCAGAACAATTGGCTCCCGTACTCAAAGCTGTCAGCTCCGGAGTGGGGCTTGCCGGCTGTCACGGTGGAATGTGCGATTCGTTCCGAACCAGTGTGGATTGGCAATTTATGACCGGGTCGCAGTGGGTGGCCCACCCCTTTAACGATGGCGTGGAGTATGAGGTGAATATCACTGCTTCCGCCTCTAGCCCGATCACAGAAGGAATCCGGGATTTCAAAGTGAAGTCGGAGCAATATTATCTGCATGTAGATCCAGCTGTCAATGTGCTCGCTACAACTACCTTTTCAATAAGTGAAGGACCTCACTCTGCTAATGGCATTATCACCATGCCGGTGGTTTATACCAAACGGTGGGGCAGCGGCAGAGTGTTTTATAATTCGCTGGGGCATCAGGCCAATATTTTTGATATCCCGGAAGCCTTGGAACTCATGCGCAGAGGTTTTCTCTGGGCGGCTAAATAACAAACGGAGGTCATTCAGATGAGCAAAGTTAAAGTAGGCATTGTCGGCTGCGGGAATATCAGCGGTATTTATATGGAGAATTTGAGCGGTATGTTTAGTGGCACGGAGGTGGTTGCCTGTGCCGATCTGAATGAGGAGCGGGCACGCGAGGCGGCAGACAAGTATGGAATTCCCCATGTGTTGACTACTAGTGAGCTGCTGGCCTCGGATGAAATTGAAATCGTTGTGAATTTGACCACTCCCAAGACCCACTATGAGGTGTGCCGCCAGGCGCTTGAAGCGGGCAAACATGTATACGTGGAGAAACCTTTATCCCTTTCACTGGAGGATGGGGCAACGCTTGTGGCTTTGGCCCGGGAGAAGGGACTATTCATCGGCTGCGCGCCGGATACATTCCTTGGAGCGGGGTTGCAAACCTGCCGTAAGTTGATTGACGACGGATTTATCGGTAAGCCTGTTGCCGCTACAGCTTTTATGGTCTGCCATGGCCACGAAAGCTGGCATCCCGATCCGGAATTCTATTATCAGGCGGGCGGCGGACCGATGTTCGATATGGGTCCATATTATCTGACGGCGCTCGTATCGCTTCTTGGTCCAGCTAAAACAGTATGCGGAATGACGCAAGTGACCTTTCCGCAGCGGACGATTACCAGCGAGAAGAAATTCGGCAACGTCATCGATGTTGAAGTGCCTACACATGTTGCCGGAACCGTACAATTCGAGAGCGGAGCGATTGCCTCAGTCATTACCAGCTTTGATGTCTGGAGCAGCCAACTGCCGCGGATTGAAATTTATGGTTCACAGGGTACTTTGATAGTCCCTGATCCTAATACCTTCGGCGGCAAGGTGCTCCTGCGGCCGGCAGCGGGTGAAGAGTTTATGGAGATTCCTCTGGTGTACAATTATGCCGAGAATAGCCGTGGAATCGGTGTAGCTGATATGGCGGAATGTATCCGTACCGGAGATAAACCGAGAGCAAACGGTGAGCTGGCAAATCATGTGCTGGAGATCATGCACGCATTCCACACCAGCTCGGATACGGGTCGTTACGTAGAGCTTGCGACACTCTGCGAGCAGCCAAGACCGCTGCCTATGGGTTTGATTAAGGGTGAAGTGAAGTAGCGGTATTGCGAAGATAACACATGCTTCTATAAAGGGGATGTTCCATGTGAGCATCTCCTTTTTATTGTTTCAATGAACGCCTTTTACCGATCCGGGGATTTTATAATTGAACAGTTACATCTCTCTATGATAGTCTCAATAAATGGGAAGTGTGGGCATAAATAGCGTATTCTTTTAAACAGAGCTTTGCAACGATGTAATTTCATTTAACCTAAGGGGGGAGTCCGATTAAACATTTTTTGAACAAAATAATACATATGTTTCTGCTAGTAATCCTGACAGGGTCTGTGATTCAGACTGCTGCGCCTTCCGCGAATGCATCCGGTTCACAGACAGTATATTCTTCATTTAATATCAGTATCGATGATCGAAACGTGAATGAACTTGGATACTTCATTACCGATTTTGCAAAAAAGAGGGCTCTGACCGTTACTTATGTGCCCTTAAAAGCCATAGCTGAGGAACTTGGTGCAGCGGTACGCTACACGTCAGCCAAAGCTCCGATAATCGTCACTTATGACGGTCCTGCAGATCACAGAATGACTTTCACGGTTAACAGCAGCAGGGTAACGCTGGATGGAATTACAACAGTGATGGAAGATATGGTTCGGTTCAAAGATGGAGTCGTTCTGGTCCCTCTTAACTTTCTAAAGGAAGGAATAGCTTTTAAGATTGAGAATCCGGGAGAAGCCAATAAGAATGAACCATTGCGACTGAAATCTATGATGGAAGAAGTTGAACAAGATCAGAGTGCACATCACTCATCTATAGAGGAAAAGAAACCCAATAAGGACTGGAAGCCTTTTGGCAGTCGATCGTATTCGGTAAAGCGGTTCTAAGCGGTTTGAAATGGTTCCCATTAACTCACACTCTGATTTTAAATGTACCCTCGACGGTAACTTTTGAAGGCAAAGTCTACAAGGTGCAAATTGCTTTTGGAGAAGGAATGGCAAGACCTGTTGAGATTACTACAGGCAAAGAAATTGTCCTTTCCAATTTATCCGATGATTTTCAACTACAAATAACTATGAAGAATGAGAAGGATAAAGGCATAGATTGGTACACATTGAAAACGGAGTATTTCAGGTATCGGAATATCGACAAGTCACGCGGTTTGACAGGGCAGTTACTGGTCACTGATTATTACGGCGAGCTAACGGATCTGGAGACTGTTTTGAGACAGTTAGGCATCGGGAAGTAATAAACTTGTTCAAGGTCTGTAACCATGGCGAGGAGGGTATTCTTGCCTTATTTCTCATTCTTATTGTTCCTCATGCGGTGTCTTGAGCATGTCGTAATCAAGCGGTGACCGGCAGCACCACCGTGAACGCCGAGCCCACTCCCGGCGTGCTTTCCACGGAGATGCTTCCGCCGCACAGATCAAGAATGCGCCGGACCAGCGGCAAGCCCAGCCCGTTGCCTTCTGCCGAACGGGAACGGTCGCCCTGGTAGAACTTCTCGAAGATATGCTTCTGCACCTCCTCGGACATTCCGGTTCCGGTATCGGCGATCCGTACGGTAACGCCATCGGTGGTTGGCCTTAGCGTGACGGTGATTTCACCGCCGGGATCGGTGAACTTAAAGGCGTTCCCAAGCAGATTGAGCCAGATCTGCATCAGCAGCTCCTCGCTGCCGTGATAGCGGACAGGCGCAAGGTCGATGTCCAGCTCCAGATTCTTTTCACTCCACTTCGGCTCCAGGAACAGCAGGGCGTGGCGGAGCTGCTCGTCGAGGTCAAACTGACTCTGCTCGAGCACAAACTCCTGATTCTCCAGCTTTGAAAGCTTCAGGATGTTGCTGGAGAGCGAGGACAGCTGCTTCGTGCTCTCCATAATCAGGCGGCTGTATTCCCGCCGTTCCTCAAGCGTCAGGTCCTCGCTCTGCATCAGTGCGGCGTATCCTTCAATCGCCGCAATCGGCGTCTTGAATTCATGCGAGACATTCACCACAAAGTCATTCCGCAGTGTCTCAATCCCGCTCAGTTCCTGGGTCATTTTATTGAAATTGGCGGCCATTTCCCCCAGCTCCCGCACCCGGTGGTCTTCATAGCTCAGCTCCACACTGAAGTTACCTTTGGCGACCTCCTTGGCCGCTTCGCTGAGGCTGGTAATAGGAGCCAGTATTTTGCGTCCCGCAAGCGCAGTAATTGCCGTTCCGATTAGGATACTGGTCAGAATAGAAAGTATGAAGATCCAGGGGATGCGGGGATGCTTCATGCCCACAAGGTCCAGCTTCACGACGATGAAGGCCATCAGGGACATCAGTGTAGCTGAGGACAGCATAATCATGAACACCAACATGACCAGCGTGCCCCACAGGTTCCGCGGCTTGCGTCGTTCGCTCACAGGTTCTTCACCGCCTTGTAGCCCAGTCCCCGCACAGTGACGATATCAAAATCAGTGCAATCTTTGAATCGTTCGCGCAGCCGGTTGATATGAACGTCCACTGTGCGCAAATCCGTCTCCGAATCCATACCCCAGATTTCATCCATAAGCTGCTGGCGCGTAAAAATTTTATTCGGATAGGAGAGAAGCTTGTACAGCAGATAGAATTCCTTCTGGGGAAGCTGGGCACTCTCATCACCCTTGAATACCGTAATCGAATCATAATCCAGCGTAAGACTGCCAATCAGCAGCTTCCGCTCCGTGGCAATCTTGGAGCGTCGCAGGAGAGCGCCGACCCGCAGAATCATTTCATTCACGTCGATCGGCTTCACCATATAATCATCAGTTCCGGCCAGGTAGCCCTTTTGTTTGTCGTTGAAGCTTTCCTTCGCCGTTACCATCAGGATTGGCTTGTTATATCCCGTCTCCCGGACTCTCCGGGTGAGCTCATAACCGTCCACGTTCGGCATCATAATGTCCGAGATGATCAGGTCGATGTACTGCGAATCCAGTATATCCAGCGCTTGCTGGCCGTCTTCGGCCATAATTGCGTTGTAGCCGTGTTTGGTGAGGACGGTACACATCAACTGCCGTAATTTATCATTGTCTTCCGCAACAAGTATATTGAACATGAGTTCCCCTCAATCCCTGCATTTTTTCGTCAAACATCCGGCATGATATGATCTCCGGAGATTACTTTCATCCATTATATATCATTAATATAAATTCATTATGAACAGAATCCTAACCCTTCAGCATCTTCGCAGCTGTTGATGTTTAGTTCATATTGCTGTGGTACCATTTGCTTAAATCGTTAGTTTGCTAAGTTTGTTACAGAGATGAGAGGATGAGATTAACCCATGCTGCAATTGAACAATATTACCAAAAGCTACACCACGGGCACCTTCACCCAGACGGCGCTGAACGGCGTCAGCCTGAATTTCAGGGAGAGCGAGTTCGTGGCCATTCTTGGGCCGAGCGGCTCCGGCAAAACGACCTGCCTTAACCTGATTGGCGGGCTCGATCAATACGACAGCGGAGACCTGATCATAAACGGAACTTCCACGAAGAACTTCAAGGACAGCGACTGGGATGCGTACCGCAACAACAGCGTGGGATTTATTTTTCAGAGCTATAACCTGATTTCGCACCTCAGCATTACCGACAATGTCGAAATGGGGATGACCCTCAGCGGAGTATCCGCAGCCGTCAAACGCAAGAAAGCGGTAGAAGTGCTGGAAAAGGTCGGGCTGAAGGAGCATATCCATAAGAAACCGGGCCAGCTGTCCGGAGGACAAATGCAGCGGGTAGCCATCGCACGGGCGCTCGCCAATGATCCCGATATTATTCTAGCCGATGAGCCGACAGGTGCGCTCGATACAGTGACCAGCGGACAGATTATGGAGCTAATCAAGGAGATCGCAAAAGACAAGCTGGTCGTTATGGTCACCCATAATCCGGAGCTGGCGGAAGCGTATGCGGACCGGGTCGTGCAGTTCCGGGACGGGGAGATTATCTCGGACAGCAATCCTCCGGCGGAAGTGCAGAAGACTACTAACTATAAGCTGAAAAAGACAGCGATGAGCTATCTTACCGCTCTTAAACTGTCCGGCCGCAACATCGCCACCAAAAAGTGGAGAACGGCCTTGACTGCTTTTGCCTCCAGTATCGGGATTATCGGCATTGCACTGATCCTGTCGCTCTCGAACGGGTTCGACAAGCAGATCAGCAACTATGAATCTGGTGCATTATCGAACTTCCCGGTGACAATCAATCAGACGGCAGCGAATATTGATTTGTCCAACCGCCCTTCGAACAACGAGGAGAATGGTACTGACAAGCTGACTGAATTCACAAGCGCCGGAGAAATTTATCCTTATGATCCTATGGCAAATACGGTCCTGCATACCAATGTGCTGACCGATGAGTATCTGGACTATCTGAAAGGCATAGATCCGGCTCTGCTGGACGGAACCGCATACAGCCGCAAGGTTAGCATGAATATTCTTAGATCCGATGGGGATACCGCGGTTGCTTTAAACACGAAGAACAGCGGGTTCACTTCTTATCCAAGCCGTCCGGACGGCAGTATGGATAGCTATCTTAAAGATTACTACGATCTGCTTGCCGGAAGCTTTCCTTCGGAGCCGACGGATCTGATCATGGTTGTCGATGAATATAACCGGCTCAGCTTGACGGCGCTTGAGGCGCTGGGCCTGGATTATAAGGCAAAGAGCATCAGCTTCGATGATATTGTCGGCAAAGAGTTCAAGCTGATTCATAACAACGATTTCTATGTGAAGTCAGGAGAGCAGTTCCGCGTGAACGGTGACCCTGCCGACCTCAGCAGTCTGTATGACAACAGCAATGCGGTAACTCTGAAGATTGCCGGAATCATCCGCAAGCAGCAGGATTCCCCGATGTCGACGATGGATGCGGGAATCGCGTATTCCGATACACTGGCTACTGATTTTATCAAGAATGCCAAAGATTCAGAGATTGTCAAGGCACAAGAGAGCAATGACCATGTGAATGTCATCAGTGGTAAAGTGTTCGCCGAGGTGAACGAGACGGCTATGAGAGGCGGCATGGGTCTAGGCATGGGTCTTGGTGCAGTTTCTGCGGCAGATCCGGGCAGTGCAGCCTCCAAAGAAGATACGCTGGCTGCGCTCGGTTCAGTGGGCATTCCCGCTTCCATCTCTCTGTATCCGAAGGACTTTGAATCAAAGGAAGCTATCACCGCATACCTGGATAAGTGGAATGAAGGCCGTCAGGATAAGGATATGATTGTCTACACCGATATGGCGGAGATGGTAACCAACCTGTCGAGTGGGATTATGGACGGAATCACAATCGTGCTAATCGCCTTTGCTTCCATTTCACTTGTGGTTTCCCTAATCATGATCGGAATCATCACATACATCTCGGTGCTTGAAAGAACGAAGGAAATCGGTGTTCTCCGGGCACTGGGTGCACGCAAAAAAGACATTACTCGGGTGTTCAACGCAGAAACCGCCATTATCGGGACGATCTCCGGTCTGCTCGGTATCGGTATCGCCTATCTGCTGACCATTCCTGTGAATATCATCCTGAAAAATATTACAGACCTGTCCAATGTCGCACAGCTCAATCCCCTCCATGCATTCCTGCTCGTGTTAATCAGCGTCCTGCTGACGATGCTTGGCGGCTTCATTCCCGCTAAATTCGCAGCGAAGAAGGACCCGGTGGTCGCTCTGCGGAGCGAGTAACGATATGGCTGGGTGTAAGATTATCTGATAGCTGCATCACAAAAACTCCGGTTCCCGCAATGACTTGCGGAGACCGGAGTTTTGTTGTAGAGGGGCTTCTAAAGAGCCGGAGAATAGACAAGCAAGACCTGATACTTCCCGAGGAATGAGATTCACTCGTCGGTGGGTTCCTTGTCGGTAACGATATCATCCACCTTCCGGACTAGGTGGCATCCTGCTGTTCCAGCCATCTCAAAATCGCTTGGTTTGTTTCTTGCGGCTTTTCTTGCTGGATCCAATGACCGGAATCCAGATTGACCACTTCTACATTGTGCACGAACTTTGTCAGGTTTTCAGACTTTGAAATCGCATCCCGGTCGCCGTAGATCATGAGGGTCGGCTGTTGGATTATTGGGTTCACCTCCGCCAATAAGCGCCAGTTGCGGTCAAGGTTCCTGTACCAATTTATGCTGCCCGTGAACCCTGATGTTTCAAAAGCGGAGACGAAAACGGCCAGCTCGCTGTCGCTCATCAAGGACTCACCGAGCGGTGTTTCTGTTTTGGCGAGATTGATAAACGCCATACCAGGCTGAGGCTCTGTGGGGGGCTCGTTCTTCCGGTACATGTTGCGAAGGAACTGGAACGTATTGTCTTCGAATACGGCGTCTGCGACGCCTGGCTGTCGATTGAAGTGGACGAAATAGAAGTCACCGCCAAGTATTTCTTCCATGAACTCGATCCAGGGTTTTTCTCCGCGCTCTTGGTAAGGCAAGCTCAGATTTATCACTTTGTTTACACGGTTTGGATGCAATAAGGTCAGTCCCCAAACGACCATTGCCCCCCAATCATGACCGACAAAGGTGGCATCTTCGTATCCGTAGTGATCGAGGAGTGCGATGAGATCACCTGATAAGTGTTCAATATCATAGTCTGTTACTTCGGTCGGACGGGATGAGTTGCCGTAACCCCGCTGGTTTGGGACGATGACATGGTAGCCCGCTGCGGCAAGGGCGGCCATCTGATGGCGCCAAGAGAAAGCATGCTCTGGCCAGCCGTGACAGAGGACAATGGGTTTTCCGGCATTTTGTCGGCCTGCTTCGAAGACTTCGAGTTCCACGCCGTTGACTGAAATAAGGGTGGGCTTGGGAAAATCGGTTGGATTAAACATTGAAATCAAAACCTCCTTCTTGTGATACATGAAGTATAATGGAGAAAAGGTGACACCTTAATGTCACCGTTCTGAAATCATGCAGAAAAAAGAGGGCATTATGGACAAAGTGGAGAGACTTATTTCGATTATCATGATATTGCTGAAAAAAGAGGTTGTTTCTACAAAGGAATTCTCACAACTATTCAATGTTTCTAAAAGAACGATCCTTCGCGATATGGAAACCTTGAGCTTATCGAACATCCCGATCTACTCTGTCAATGGGGTTAAAGGCGGCTACGGCATATTGGATGAATACAAGGTAGATAAACGCCTTTTAAGCAGCACCGATTTACAAAATATTTTAACTGCGCTCAGTGGGTTGGAACAAATCCTCCTCACTGAAGAAGTTGAAAGAACGATAAAAAAAATAGAGGCAATGGTTAGTCCATTGTCTCTGAATCGTACCATTCAACTGTCGTTTTATGATTGGGCAGGTCGGTCTGAGATTCTTGAAACCTTAAAGATATGTCAAGAATCCATTTTAAAGAAAAGGCTGGTTTCGTTTGGTTATACAGATAAAGACGGAGCTGTAACGAATAGAAGGGTCGAGCCCTATGAGCTGCATTTTAGCGAATCGAGTTGGTACTTGAAAGGATTCTGTCTACACCGACAGGGATATCGAACATTCAAGTTATCTCGGACCGATCGTATTACTATGGAGGAACGCGCGTTTCATCCTAGAGACGATTGGTCAGAGCAAGGACACGAAGCAAGTTATGCACCGCAATTCGTCACGATTAAGGCCTGGATATCGCCTAGCATAAAAGATCAAATCATCGAAAGGTATGGTCGAGGAAGTATTGAAGACCATAGTTCTGGAAGTTTAATAGCAACCCTTTATGTCCCTCAAAATAGTATGGGGTTTCAATTATTAGCAAGCTTCGGCACGCATCTAAAAGTTGTAGAGCCCAAAACCTATGTTGAAGACTTTCGGAATTATTTATATCAAATGATGGAGAACTATTCCTGATAATGACACAAGATCAGTTCACCATACCATAAGCAAAAAAGGGTGTTTGGGAAGGTCCTGCACGGCCTCCCGGAACACCCATTGTTGTTTCAGTATACGTTAGACTTCAATAATAATCGGCAGAATCATCGGCCGCCGTTTTGTTTTTTCATAGAGGAACTTTCCAAGTGAATTTTTCAGGGTCTGCTTCATAATATTCCACTGGCCCAGATCCGCCTTACTCAATTTGTCCAGCGTTTCCAAGACATACTGATTGATCTCTTCCATAAGCTTGTCAGAATTGCGGATATATACAAACCCCCGGGATATGGTGTCAGGAGTGCCTAGTATACGCCCATCACTCTGGCTTAGAGTGATTACGGTGATCAGAATGCCATCTGCAGAGAGCTGACGGCGGTCACGGAGCACCACATTTCCGATATCGCCGATCCCAAGGCCGTCTACCAGAGTCTGCCCGGCAGGTATCCGGCCCGACTGGCGGACAACTCCCCCGGAAGATTCCACAACCTCCCCGTTCTTCAGGATAAAGATATTCTCTTCCTTAACTCCAACAGCCTCTGCCATGATGCTGTGATGATGAAGCATGCGGTATTCCCCGTGAATAGGGATGAAATATTCCGGTTTCATCAGCGTCAGCATGAGCTTCAACTCCTCCTGACTGCCATGTCCCGATACATGCAGCTCACTGCGTGATCCGTAGATAACCTTGGCACCAAGAATGTACAGATTGTCCACGATCCGTGCAACATTACGCTCATTACCCGGAATCGGATTGGCTGCAATCAGGACGGTATCCCCGGCTCCGATCTCCAGCATGCGATGGCTCGAATTCGCCAAACGGGATAAGGCGGCCATCGGCTCACCCTGACTACCGGTACACAGGATAGCCACGTTCTCCGGTGGAAGCTTAGCGGCATCTGCAGGCTCAATAAGCATACCCTCCGGAATCTGCAAGTATCCCAATTCCTGTGCCACCCCAACCACATTGACCATGCTTCGGCCGAGAAGAGCAAGCTTGCGATGAGTTAGCTCAGCGGCATCAACAATCTGCTGCAGACGATGAACATTGGAAGCGAAGGTGGATACGAATATTCTCCGATCGGCCTTCTGGAAGGCTTCCACCATATGAGCACCAACAACTCTTTCGGAAGGGGTGAAGCCGGAGCGCTCAGCATTCGTGCTCTCCGAGAGCAGAAATTTCACACCTTTTTTGCCGATATCGGCCATTTTGTGAATATCCGGATACTGTCTGTTGACCGGAGTCATATCAAACTTGAAATCACCTGTGTGGACGACTACTCCCTCTGGTGTATCGAATACAATTCCGAGGCAATCAGGGATGCTGTGGTTCGTATTGAAGAAGGTAGTCGTAACAGCCCCCAGTTGCAAAGTCGAATTTGCATCAATGCAGTGCAGGCTAGTCTGCCGCAAAAGTCCGTGCTCTCTTAGCTTGATTTCAATTAATCCCAGCGTCAGCTTGGTGGCATAGACAGGTACATTCAACTGCTTCAGGAAATAGGGGATACCCCCGATGTGATCCTCGTGTCCGTGGGTTACCACCAGCGCGCGCACCTTATCTATATTATTCAATAAATAACTGACATCCGGAATGATCAGGTCGATGCCCAGCAGACTCTCATCTGGAAATTTGGAACCGCAATCAATGGCAATGATATCATCAGCATACTGCAGAATATACATGTTTTTGCCGATTTCATTCACACCGCCGAGAGCGGCAATCCACAGCCTGTCCCCCGTCATGTTCATGGAAATACCCCCTTGTAGAATATCCCCTATATTATGCATACAATCGTAGGTGACTATCCCAATCAGGAGGATGGCAAGACAATTAAACCCCACTCAAGCGAGTGGGGCTGACGTTTAGGCAGTAACAGTTTCCGGTCTCTTGATTTGAAGCGGGGGAGGAATAAGCCAGCCCTTTTTCTTGTTCATGTGAAGAATTTTAAGCCCGATCGCTGCTTTGGTTACATGGTACTTGCCAAAGAGAGCACCGATATCCTCACGGATACATTGAGCCATTACCTGGCTGCATGCGACTAAACCAACTGCGTTGTCTGCGGCAATTTTAGCTGCGATTTCAGGATCGGTGAACCTTGCTCCCGCTGGAATTTCTTCCAGTTTAGCCCCAGGTTTGTTGGGGTAGGCCGCAGCGGATGCTATCCCGTTGTCCTCCAGTAGCTTGTCACATTCACTGATTTCGAGCTTCGCCTGATCGATGAGTGCATCCAGCATTTTTTTTAAGTCGTGGTCGCCGGCATGGTTTGAATAAACCTGATAACAGGCTACCAGACCTTTTGCAGCCATCGAAGTAGACCACACACTAAAGATTTCTCCGTAATGCATCGGTTCGTCTTTTGGGTTCCCACCTAGAATTCCAGTCATTATTGTATGCTCCTTTTGGATTTGTTTTTACCGGATTTAGTATGTCCGGGTAGCGGAGAATCCATGTAGAGCTAACGACAAGAGACCTCACTTTAACTGAAGTGAAGTCTCCCTGATAAACATCCGGCACGGCTATGAAGCATTCAACTCTTCTTAAGCTGGAACTTTGTACCTTCCCGTGGGAAGTGTGAAACGGAGCCGTCGTAACTTTTCAGGCGGACATATTCCTCGGAATACTGTTCCACCCGCCCGACACCTACCTGGGAATACATACCGTCCGCTTCAAGCTGCAAGGCGGATACGAATGACTGTGACAGCGCGGCTGTTAAGAAATCGGCATTTTTTAGTAAGGGATGCGGCAAGTAGGTTCCTCCGTTCTCATTGTCGGAATCATCTGAAAATCTTATGCAATATTCTATCATGTTTTGATGAAATAGAAAGAGGGGCACAAGAAAAACGCTTTGCATAATGGAGGGGGAATATGGCAAAATCAGGGGAGCGGACAGGTTCAAGCACAGATAAGCGTATTGTTCATGAAACAGCGAGGTGAAACCCCATGGAGCAGTCCATGTCTCAAGCCAGGGAATTATTTACGGCCTATAACGGCAATCTTCTTGATATGCACCGGGCAGGCAAAATAAACGAATATAAAAGTTATGAAGTATCCAAAGAAACAGAGAACGAGTGGTTTGCGGAGATGGTTGCGAAGTATACCATGGATTTGTCGATCCGAGATTGGGATGCGGTGACCTCTCTCCGTCTAATATCGCGGAACTACCAATCCTCTGAAATCGTGGAGAAGCTGGCAGCCTTCGCAGCGCGAAATCTGATGAGCGCAGACAGCATTGTCAGATGTATTTATGCAGACCAAATGGTGGAGATCATCAAGCTGCATAAGGAGGCCATTACCCGAGAGCTGCTGTTACGTGCCTGCAAAGGTGCAATTGAAATATTCGAAAGTCTGAGTTCACAGCCGCTTGTAATAGATCCCGGACATGAACTGGGTCAATTGAAGCTTAAGGATAAAAGAGCTTTAAACCAAAGGGTGAAGAGCAGCATTGAAGAAGTCCTTGGAATTCTAAATCAATAATTTAGAAGTGGGAGGAACTACCTTGAGGATTCTCATATCGCAGCCCTGCCACGAAGCCGGGTTAATTCAGTTAAGGGAAGAAATGAAGAGGACGGATTTATTTGATGCTGTGCTGTACCCTGAAGGATATGTACAGGATGAACATGCAGTGCATGAGCTGAGCGGATTGGCCCGGCAGTTCAGGAAGCTGATTATTACAGGTTACAAAGATGTACATAACAAAGACCGGGCACTCATCATTAACGCTAACGGAGAGATCATTCTCGAGCGTACGAAGTCGCCTATGCAGGGGGAACTTTATCGTCCCTCAACAGTGGTGACGGAGGATTTATCGATCGGTTATTTGCTCTGCGTGGAGCTGCTTCAAGGTCTTGCCGGGCTGGAAGGACAAGCGGAAAGATTTGATTTCATCGCACATCCCATCGGGGTAGGTATGTTTAGTGATGAGCAGTTCGCTCTTTGGATCAATGAAGCCGCAAGCATTGCCGTGAAGTATAACACGTTCGTGATCGGGACAAGCCATGCGGATGGTTCCTATAGAAACTGCGGCATTTCGATTCCAATCTCCTACTGCATTGATGCGACGGGAGCTCCAGTCTATGTTTCCCGGAATGATATCAGAAGCCGCGTGCTGGACCTTAACTCCCGAGAGGTTGAACTATGGGATGCCATCCCTAAGATGACATAGGGTTGTCCGGTTTAGTATGTTACGATGTTCAGGCAAATCGATATAAGGAGACTTAATCCATGGCAGAACCATTAAAAGCAATGTATAACAAGGAGTTTCTCCGCGGATTCGGAGAGAAGGTGAGATCCGCACACCAGTCATTTGATGTGGATCGCTTCATAGATACGGCAGTGGATGAATCATGGGAAGAGCTGGAGCTTAAAGGCCGGATGCGCAAAATAACGTTGGCACTTGGCGCACATTTACCGCCGCAATATGAAGCGGCGATGGAGGTGCTCTACGCTATAGACCATGAGTGCTCCGGGTTTCCTTATTTGTTTTTCCCTGATTTTGTAGAAGTGTTCGGGCAGGAAGAGAAACATTGGCAGCTTTCTATACAGGCTCTGGAGAGATTCACTTCCAGATCATCCGCGGAATTTGCTGTGCGGCCGTTTCTGCTGTGTGCGCCGGAGCGGATGATGGCGCAGATGCTAATCTGGGCCGGGAGCCCGGACGAGCATGTCCGGCGGCTTGCGAGTGAAGGCTGCCGTCCGCGTCTGCCGTGGGGGCAGGCGCTTCCCATGTTCAAAGCAGATCCGTCACCGGTTCTGCCTGTTCTGAAGATGCTGAAGGCTGACCCTTCATTGTATGTGCGCAAGAGTGTCGCCAATAACCTGAATGACATCGCCAAGGACCACCCGGAGGTTGTCCTGCAGACGGCAAGCCGCTGGAAGGGAGAACACCCCTTTACGGATTGGATTATACGTCATGGGTGCCGGACTCTGATCCGTAAAGCTGAACCCGGCATTATGGCCTTATTTGGTTATGCGGTATCGGAGGAAGAGGCACCGCTAGTTACCTCGGCATCCATATCGGCAGAACCTTCCATTCTTGGCATAGGCGGGAGCTGTGAGCTGCAATATGCCTTGCGCATCCGTGAAGGTGAGCCGGTGCATATCCGCGTTGAATACGGAATTGATTTCGTCAAGGCGGGAGGTAAAACCTCACGTAAATTATTTCTCCTCTCGGATAAAACTGTACCCGGAGATTCGGTCCTGCGAGGGACACGCAACCACCGCTGGGCGGATTTAACTACCCGGCGCCACTATCCGGGGAATCACGTGATCGCTTTGGTCGTCAACGGGCAGGAGATCGCTGTTACCAATCTTGAATTGCAACCATAAGTATAGACAAACAACCGCCATCCGTGATGACGATGCTGCCCCTTAAGGCAGCTCGACATGCAGATGACGGTTGTTTTTGTTACCCCGTTCAGCCATTCGCTCCACATAACTTTTAAGTCCGCTTGCGGGCGAGTCCTTCCACAACCGGTACCCTTCCGAGGCTAATACGGCTGCATTATCCGTGTTCTCACTTCCTGCGAAGTAGTTCTCGTTCAGTCTCATGACGACCTCTGCCATTGCCTGCAGTTGTTCCTCTGAATAACCGGAATACGACATATCTTCGCTTAAGTGTTGATAGCTTCGCTCAAAGGAAGCTTCTCCGAAGGTTTCTTCGCTGTACGCATTAAAGTTTAACAGATGGGGATCTTTATTACCGGATGTCTTGGCCCATTGCTCCACATTCAGCCGGGCGGTACTGTAATCCATGGTATGGTTGAATTTAGAATAGTTTAGTATGCCGAATTGATGAGGAAAGACAGATAACGCGCTGCTCGCGATATCATAAATACGCCCGGTTTCCTTTTGCACATATGCGATATCCTGGATATGAATATGACCGCTAAATACCGTATGGACCCCATTTCGCATAAGCACATCGGCGACCGCCTGACTGTTATTTATGGTGAACCCCTCTTGAATAAGTTCACTGTGGTCAGTCAGATTATGGTGCATTACGGCTACAAGCTCCGCACCGTTCTGCCTGGCCCGCTCTCCGCATTCATCAATCCACCGCAACGTCTCCGGGTATAGTCTTCCATCCAGCTGCGGATGGCCAAGCTCCCCGTTATAGCTGTATTGACTGGTATCCAGCATCAGAAGCCATAATTCTTCAGAAGGAGCGGCCAGGTAGCTTAAGGACTGGGAGTCTCTTGACAGGGCTTCGGCATAGCCGAAGGCGGAGTATATTTTTTTGAAATCCTTGGGTGTGACTGTATCCGTAATATATTGACGTTCCCCTTTGAACCTTCTGGCCCAGGGATTGGAGATATCATGATTGCCCGGAATGACGTACACGCGTGTGCCGCTGTTCTTCTCGATGTCTTTTAGATGATCCGCCATGTCCAGATGACTTTGCTTCTCCCCGTTATTCGTTAAATCTCCACTAATGATCGTAATATCCGGTTTCTGCAGTGACACATCAAGCTCCAGAGCGCTCATCAGTTCATCACTGTAGGATCGCTGCTTGCTGTCTCCGCCAGAGGAGAATTTCTGAAATGCAGGCCCGCCGTCATTCAGGCTCTTGGCCAAATAATGTGTATCAGATGTAACCAGAAGCTTCAGTTCTTTCCCGCTTTGGATCTGGAATTCGGGGCTCGTGGACTGCGCATTGGTACAGCCGGTAACGATCATCAGAAGGAGCAGGCCTGAGATCACATGTCTGGAAGCTGTCATTGTTGTCCTCTTTTCTAAAAAAACTACAAACCGCAAAAAGGTGTTCCTAGGTCTTATCGACTTCAGAACACCTTTTATGAAGTGTGTTTATTTCTGAACCTCGGTAACTCCGGTTACTTTACCTTGATCGGATGCGCTGTACGAGGCTTGATATTCATCCTTCGCGAAGTATACATTGCCCTGTACCGTGGCATTCACAACTTGAAAACCGTTGGCTTCCACGTATACATCACCTACGAAGGTACCCCCTTGTATACGGGCATTTTCACTTCGTACTGTAAGCTTCGGAGCGGTAAGTTTGAAGGAGGCTGTAATGTTATGTTCTGCATCTTGTGTGTAAAGAGCAATTTTACGTGCTGGGGCATCTTTGTGGATGAATTGGCCTTCCAGGACAAGATCCTCAGTAAAAGTAAGATCCTTCAGTGTTGCTGCGATCCAGGTTCCTTCCTTGCTGATTGCTTTCTTGAAGTTTTCCTCGTTGTCGACTACAGAAGCCGAGGTGACGGCATCGGTCGGCTGGTCTGCATTTCCGTTGGCATTGGAATCCACATTGGTACCTGCGGTTGCCTCCGGATTTGCTGCATTATTCGTAGCGGCGTTGTTATCCTTATTACCGCAACCTACCAGAAGCACAAACATTAAAACGGCTGCCATTGCTGCAAGCTTTCTCATCTTAAACCCTCCTGAATGTTTTGTTAAATGCTTTAAAATTAATATAGAACGATCGGTGCAGAATGTATGTGATATACTTCACATAACCTATATAATCTTTACCATTCGTTCTACAAATGTTAAAATTAATGATAGAAAGGGGGATAATTATGGCTCGAAGCAAAGAGTTTGATGTTGATACTGTACTGGGCAAAGCCATGGAAGTATTTTGGCGTCAAGGCTACGAGAAGACCTCCATGCAGGATCTGGTACACCATATGGGAATTCATAAAAGAAGCATGTATGATACCTTCGGCGACAAGCACAAGTTATATATGCAGGTGATGGACCGATACAAGGAAACGATGCAGCATGTAATGGAGCATCGTACTCAGAACCAGTCCTCCGCGAAGTCTGCCATCCGGCAACTGTTTGAAGTTACGATCCATAAGGCCGAAAGTGAGCCCAAGGGTTGCCTGATTGTCAATACGGCTGTAGAGTTGTCCCAACATGACCCGGAAGCAGCTGATAAAGTGGCTGACAGTCTGCTCGATACAGAGAATCTCTTGCGGATACTTATCCGGAAGGGACAGGAATCGGGAGAATTTTCGCAAGATCTGGATGAAGCCCTAGTGTCTGAGTATTTAAATAATGCACTTGTCGGATTGCGTGTAATGGTGAAGACTACCCGCGATACCTCAAAGCTGAATCGGATTATGGAGACAACACTGTCAATTCTGGACTGAATATAGAGGTAGTATGGATGAAATGTTGATCAATTATCCGGCAAATTTCAAGCAGCAGGGAGCTGTAATCGTGGCTAAGCAAAAGTATTATGTGGTATGGGAAGGGAAGCAGCCGGGTGTGTATGGCAGTTGGGCGGAATGTCAGGCACAGACAGACCATTACACCGGAGCTAAATACAAATCTTACGAGTCCAGGGCGGCGGCTGATGAAGCGTTCAAGGCGGGCTGGAAGGGGAATTGGGGCACAGGTGCTGCAGGAAAGGGAGCAGCGGGAAGTCCAAAGTCCAGTTCTTATAAACGCACAGCAATGCCGGAGACCTCTGAGGAGATTGATTACTTTAGTATCTCGGTGGACGTAGGAACCCGGGGAAATCCGGGGCCTGTAGAATATAAGGGGGTAGACACAGGGACAGGCGAGGTGATTTTTTCATGCGGACCTATCTCCAAAGGAACTAATAACCTCGGTGAATTCCTTGCCATCGTTCATGCCTTGGCTCTTTTAAAGAAAGAGGGCAGCCCCAAGACTGTATACAGCGACTCGGTCAATGCCATCAAATGGGTGAAGCAGAAGAATGTGGCGACTACTTTGCCGCGGGACGCGTCCACCGCAGAAATATGGAACCTTGTTGACCGCGCGGTGCATTGGCTTCAGACCAACAATTATGACAACAAACTGCTGAAGTGGCAGACGAAGCAGTGGGGAGAGATTAAGGCCGACTACGGTCGGAAGTAGAACCAGCGATCACGACCATGGTCTCTCATGTATTCCGGGCTTATAAATTGGTTAATAAGAGGTATAGAATGAACACAATGGGGATTACAGGAGGATCAGTGATTATGTTTGGCAATGATTGGGACGAGGTATTGGCGGAAGAAATACAGAAGCCTTATTTTAAGGAGTTGCACACTGCATTGGCACAAGAATATGAGCAGTATATGGTGTATCCTCCCATGGATCTGCTCTTCTCGGCGCTAAAGCTAACTCCGTACCATAAGACACGGGCTGTGATTCTGGGTCAGGACCCTTACCATGGCGCTGGTCAGGCCGAGGGGCTGAGCTTCTCCGTGAAGCCTGGTGTTCCTATTCCACCGTCACTGCGCAACATTTATAAGGAATTAAGTGAGGATATCGGGGCGCCGATTCCGGGTCATGGCTCACTGGTACATTGGGCGGAGCAGGGTGTTCTTCTCCTTAATGCAGTTTTAACAGTTCGCGAGGGACAACCCAATTCTCATAAAGATTTAGGCTGGCAGACCTTTACGGATGCCGTTATGGAGAAGCTTAATAAGCGGAGCGAACCGATAGTTTTTATTCTATGGGGAAGCCATGCGCAGAAGAAAGGCTCATTTCTCGATCATAATCATCATATGGTGATACAGTCACCGCACCCAAGTCCGCTATCGGCTCACCGGGGGTTCTTAGGGAGCCGGCCGTTTACCAGAGCCAATGCATTTTTGGAGTCACGGGGGCTTAAAGGCATAGATTGGTCCATTCAATAAGCACGTAGATTTGAGCAACGGAAGAAGGTGAAGCAATGAAGCATTGGGTGGGCAGACCGGTTATTCTGTATTGCGGTGAACCGCCGTACAGGACGATGAAGGGTGTTCTGCGCAAATGGGACACCGTGCTTGGACGGGCTGTAATTGGACATCAGGAGATTGCCGTGCCGTTTCGCGACATTGCTCTGATTAAGGCATTGACCCCCAAGGAAAGGGCATTCCCCCCTGTCCTTCATTCCGTAGGTTATATAATGAGGGAGCGCAGGCAGTTTGATAATGCGATATACTTCAAATCAGCCGTCACTGTCTGGAGAGGTGAGAAGCTGATTGCGCTCCATACGACAATAATCGCCCATACTAAAGGAGCAGTTACGCTGGCAGACGGGCAGAATCTCCAGAAGGGTAATCACATCTTTGTGGTTCGCTCCCTCCGGGGGTAACTTGTGGATAGGAATAATTATCACCTGAAAAAAGAGGCTGATCCAAAAACCATGAAATGGTTACTTGGGTCAGCCTTTATGGTGTGAGCCGAATAAGTGTCTACGTTTCCGTATGAATCTCGGGGTCTTCCACTTCCCGTTCAGCAACAATAATCTCGTAGATGCGCAGAAAAATAATCTTGATGGTCATATATACCGGCAGCGCAATCAATACTCCGATAATTCCATAGAAATCTCCCCCGATCAGGACGAGCAGAACCGTAGTCAACGGATGAACATCCAGCGATTTGCCGTAAATAATTGGAGACAGTACGTTGTCCTGAATCTGCTGGGCGAACACGATAATTACAAGTGCCCAGAGCGCCATGGTAGGCGAGTCGATAAACCCTACAATAACTACCGGTATCGCAGCAAGCAGCGATCCGACATAAGGGATGAAATTAAGAGGTATGGAGATCAGGGCCAGCAGCAGCGAGTAGGGAAGGCCGATGAACAGGAAGCCGATATAGAGCATAACTCCCAAGATCACATTTAATAGAACGCGGGTCACGATGAAGCCGCTTAATGCACTATCGATATCCTTGAGCATTTCCTGGCCTTCCTTCCGGTATTTCCGCGGGATCAAACTCTGTATTATCGGGGAGAGCTTGTGGCCATCTTTCAGCATATAGTACAAAATAATCGGAAGTGTGGCGATAACCAGAACAATACTGGAAACAATACTGAACAGATTCGACATGGAATCGGTTACCCATGATATCGTATTGTTCAGATATTCCGACAACCGGGCCATCATGTCCGAATCCCCTTTAATGAAACGTGACAGGAAGGGATTACTTTGCAACTGGTTGAACTGGTCCTGAATACCCTGCACGAGATAAGGGGTATTATTGATGAAATTCTCGATTTGATCTCTGAGGGTTGGCCAGATCAAGGCCCAAAACAGGATAAAAAGCCCTATAAATACGAGATAGATGAGGAGGATTGCCAGTGATCTCTTCCATTTCTTTTTCTCCAGATAATCCACAAGCGGCCGCAGCAAATAATACATAAACCCTGACAGCATCATGGGTACAAGCAGCAGATTGATGATGGCCAGCAGCGGCATGAACAGAAACATAACCTTGGAGCCGAGATACAGAATGAGCAGAAACGTTATAATGGCGAAGCTTGTCCTAAAATACTTATGTTGCAGCAACTAGAGCACCCCCTCCGACTATAGGTATGCTATCTTTATAACCTTATTGTGGATGCTTGATTCATGTACAACGACTTTAGGTCAACTGCAGTTCATTCTGGGGACACAGCGGTTAATACCGCAGTATACAAGAGGAAAGCACAGTGACTAGATTGGCAGTCGGGATCTTCGGACATCCTGCAGACGCGGCCCTGGCGATTGAGGCTCTGAAGGACAGCGGGATATATGGCACAGCCAGGGGAATTGGCGTCGGGCTCGGTATGTTGCCGGATACTGCCGTTACAGCGGGTCCTGCAGCACACAAGCTTGCGGGAGCCGCGCTGGGTAAGGAGGACTCCGCAGCAGACGGCTGGTTATCAGTCTAATCGGGTTCGTTTATAAAGTATATATGAGTAGAAGCAGGCATTAGTGTCTGCTTTTTTTGTTCGAACGGAGGAAGACGACCGGATTCATGCCGCCACCTGCTTCTCCACCTGTTGTCTTAGTAACTTCTCTTGCTTTGACGAGCGACAAAAATGCAAATAAATCACCCAAAGCGGTAAGACCGGCGGCAATGATGGCATAATCCTCTGCGCTTAGCTCCTCTGTTTCCACAGGATTGCCATTCGGGGAATTTCCGTTTTTGGAATTTCCGTTTTTTTGGTTGGTCATCCATCCATCACCCACTTTTCAATCATCTTGTATTAAATTATGTGTGAAGGGATGCCGGGGCTATAGGCAATTGAGACAGAATTTCGAGCTTAATTGGGCAGGTAATTTTTTTTGTTAAAATCGCTTTACAGAGAATGAAAACGCTGTTAATATCATAAATGAGCACAAATGATCATCTTTGATCATAAATAAGCAAGATAATGATCACGAAATGATCAAGTTAGCATAGATAAGAGTAACGGGTTCAGAGAACCGGCCGCGATTTGAATTTTAGGAGTGGGTCCAGTGCTGTTTGAAGAAGAAAGAAAGAGAAGCATCGTAGAGTTTTTGGAGAAACACTCCAGGGGATCGGTGCAGGAGCTGAGTCAGGAGCTGGGTGTATCGGAGTCAACGATACGCAGAGACTTGAAGGAACTGGAGGAAGCCAGACTGTTGAAGCGCACGCATGGCGGTGCTGTGTCACTTCAGAGCGTGAACTTCGAGGCAGCGATCTCGGAGAAGGAGGACCGGTTCCTCGATGAGAAGTTGCGCATTGCCCGCAAAGCCGTGGAAATGATTCAGCCGGGTGATGCTATTCTTCTGGATGGGGGAACAACCACTCTGCAAATTGCCAAGGAGTTGAAGTCGTTCTCTGACATCAAGGTAATCACAAATTCCATCATGGTACTTAATGAGCTGAAGGACTGCCGAAATTTGGAGGTTTCCATTACAGGCGGAATGCTGCGCCCAGACACGATGGCGTTTGTTGGTCCGATGACCGAACGCTGCCTGGAAATGGTAAGAGTAGACAAAGCGTTCCTTGGAACCAACGGCATGGACTTACAGGAAGGGATTACAACGCCTAATATGCTTGAGGCTGCCACAAAGCGCAAGATGATCCGGGTGGCGAAGCAGGTTATTCTGCTTGCGGACCACAGCAAGATCGGTCAAATCTCCTATAGCAAGGTGGCTGACTTGGATGAGATGGATCACTGCATCTTCGATGCAGAGACTCCGGAGGATTTTGTACAAGGGATAATACAAATGGGCGTTTCTGTAACGCTGGCCTAAGGTGGGAGAGTAAGCATGAACCAATTAGTCATCACAGTCACACTGAATCCGGCTTTGGACAAAACAGTTACCGTTAACGGACTGGAGGTCGGAGGCCTCAACCGTGTGGATGATATCCGCATCGATGCAGGAGGCAAGGGAATTAATGTTGCTAAAGTACTAAAGGGCTTCCATGAGAATGTAATCGCTACCGGATTCATCGGCGGTCACAATGGAAGTTTGATTCTGCAAGGGCTGGAGCGTGAAGAAATACGACATTCGTTTACCGTGACGGCAGCAGAGACACGGATGAATCTGAAGGTCGTGGACAGCTCAGCCCAGGTAACCACCGAGATCAATGAACGCGGGGGAGTCGTCTCCCGTGAGGAACGGACACTCTTCAACAAGGCATTAGAGAAGCAGCTGGAGGAAGCATCCATACTGGTTCTGGGCGGGAGTGTACCTCCGGGAATCGAGCACGGTGAGTATGCCCTGTTGATTAAGGCGGCGAAGAGCAAAGGGGTAAAGACCATTCTGGATGCGGATGGAGATGCGCTCCGATATGGCCTGATTGCTTGTCCGGATGTCATCAAGCCCAATATCCATGAATTGGAGCAACTGCTTGGAACTACGCTTAACACAGTTGAAGAAATCGTGCTGGCAGCCAGAGAATTGATATACCAGGGGATTGAATGGGTGATTGTCTCCATGGGCGGGGAAGGAAGTATAGCTGTCAGCAAGGATAAGGCACTTCGGGCTCGTCCATTTCGGATCACTCCGGAAAGCACGGTTGGTGCCGGAGATTCCATGGTTGCTGCCATTGCGTCCAGCCTGATGCGCGGGCGCGGACTTGAGGAGACGCTTCGCTGGGCTACGGCTGCGGGAAGTGTAACCGCATCCAAGCCCGGGACACAAGTATGCCGGCCGGAAGAGGTTGAAGAGCGTTTGCAAGACGTGGGAATCACAAGAATTGAAGCATAAAGCATGATTCGACATTTACAGGAGGAATAGAAGATGAAGAAATTATTAGCGGTAACAGCCTGTCCTACGGGTATTGCTCATACGTATATGGCAGCTGAATCCCTGCAAAAGGCCGCTGGCGAGAAAAACATTCCAATGAAAGTCGAGACGCGCGGTGCGGTAGGTATAGAGAATGAGCTGACAGCTGCAGAAATTGCTGAAGCCCATGCCATTATTATCGCAGCTGATACGGATGTAGATGAGGATCGCTTCGCGGGCAAACCGGTAGTCCGTGTTGCCGTTGCCCAAGGGATCAAAGCGCCGGGACAGCTGATTGACCAGGCATTGGCTCTGCAGGCATCCGCACCATCTTCGGCAGCGCCAAAAGGCGCCCCAGCTGGCGGCGACGGCAAGCGCCAACAGAATACCTTCTATAGAAACCTGATGAACGGCGTTTCACACATGCTTCCGCTTGTTGTAGCCGGCGGTTTGCTGATCGCTCTGTCTTTCTTTAAGCTGAACCCGGAGGAAGGGACATTCCTGGCCAATCTCCTGAAAATCGGGGGTGCCGCCATGGGACTTATGGTGCCGATTCTCGCAGGCTTCATAGCATTCGCTATTGCCGGCAAGCCTGGTCTTGCACCGGGTCTGGTTGGCGGTATGTTGTCCAAAGATCTTGGTGCCGGGTTCCTCGGCGGTATCCTTGCCGGGTTCCTCGCCGGTTATGTTGCTAAATATTTAATTAAGTACATCAAGCTTCCGCGTTCTATGGAAGGGTTGAAGCCGCTGCTGATCGTACCCTTTCTATCTGTTGCAATTGTAGGACTTATGATGGTTTATGTGATCGGAACCCCAATTAAAGAACTCATGGATGCTATGACAGTGTGGCTGCAAAATATCGGTTCTGGCAATAAGATTTTGCTTGGTGCAATTCTGGGTGGTATGATGGCTCTTGATATGGGTGGACCCTTCAATAAAACAGCGTATACTTTCGCTGTAGGCCTTCTGGCGAACGATGTGTTCGGTCCGATGGCTGCTGTTATGGCAGCAGGTATGACACCTCCACTAGGCATCTGGCTGGCGACCGTTCTTGCTCCGAAGAAATTCACGCAGGAAGAACGTGAAGCTGGTAAAGCTGCATCCGTACTCGGTCTTTCCTTCATCACAGAAGGAGCGATTCCGTTCGGGGCTGCGGATCCGCTGCGGATTATTCCGGCCTTTGTTCTCGGTTCAGGATTAACCGGTGCCCTGTCGATGGTGTTCGATGCTACACTTCGCGCTCCGCATGGCGGGATCTTCGTTCTGGCGATTCCTAATGCTATCGGCCAGCCGCTGATGTATATGCTAGCGATTGTGGTAGGAACAGTCGTAACTGCCCTGCTCGTCAACCTCTTCAAGAAAAACAAAACTGTGATTGGAGCTGAAGGAAAGTGAACATCCATGAATTGCTGACAGAAGACACGGTCTTCCTGCCCCTTGAAGTTGGAAGTAAAGAAGAGATTATTGCCCAAATGGCGGAAGGACTGAAGATGTCCGGTTCGGTAACGGATACCGCAAAGTACGTGTTAGATGTTCTTACCCGTGAGGGCACCGGTTCCACCGGAATCGGCTTCGGTGTAGCCATCCCCCACGGCAAATCCGCCGGTGTAGCCAAACCGGGTCTGGCGGTTGCCCGTCTGGATGGACCCGCAGACTGGGATTCTCTTGACGGTACTCCGGTATCGATCGTCTTTCTGATCGCTGTTCCCAAAGAAAATGTCGGCAATGAGCATTTGCAGATTCTGGTTGCCCTCTCACGTAAGCTGATCCATGAAGATTTCCGTAATTCTCTTCTGCAAGCTGGAAGCAAACAGGAGATTATCGATATTCTCAAAAATATGTAACCAATGGATACCAGAAAGCTGCATGACTCCCGGGCCACCGGCTCCGGAGTCATGCAGCTTTTTCTTCGTATATCTGCCAATATCAGTCTGATGTTGACATGCTGTTGACGGATTTTACAGAAGAACTCCACTTTAGTGGTTTATTTCGGTATACTTTGTAATATAAATATTTCACATGGGCAAAGGAGAAGGCGCAATGAACCTGCATAAGGGAGAGGTCTTGTTCAGACAAGGAGATGAATGCCGGTACCTGTATCAGGTCAAGAGCGGCTTGTTCAAGGTAACAAGACTTCATGAGAATGGGAACATTGTTCTGTTCAATATTCTGTATCCCGGTGAGACCGTTCCCCACCATTCACTGATTTCCCCCAAGGAAGCTCATGGAACAGCTGTTGCACTGATGAAAAGTGAGGTGGAAATAATTCCTGCTGCGGAATGGTACCGTCAGTTGCGCGAGGAGCCGGGTAAGGCACTTGAAATCGCCATGCTGCTTCAGGAAAAGGTGCGATTTATGCAGATGCGTCTGGATCACCTGACTGTCGGCACACCGGGAGAACGGCTGGAGCTGTTGACGAAATGGTTGAATGATTACTCCCTTGGTGCGACACTGACGGATCTTTTAACCCAGGAAGAGATCGGTCAATTAATAGGTGTCCGGCGAGAGACGGTCAACCGTTTGCTGCGCAATTCCGGGTGATTATTCTCTTTTTACACAAAAGTGTATAAGAAGAGTCATTGTTAGTGGTATAATGGAATCTGAACAAATAAATTAGAGAAAGGATCAGGATACCATGTGTCCCCGAAGGACGATTCCCCAAAGGACGATTTGGAAACGTTATGATCTGTCTTATACTTAGCTTCCCTGTAGAAGGTGCGAACGTTAATTGACGAAACCGCCTCTGCGAGGGAAGGAGTATTGTATGCGAAGGAGCAACTCCTCTGGTACAACCCGTCGTAGAGTTTGGTGGAACGTCTAGCCGCCATATACGATAAGGGGAGACCTGTATGAGGAAAAACAACAACGGAGCCGATTTTCTGCTTCGACTAACCGTCATTTTGTCTGGAACATTGCTGCTTGCATTTACTTATTACCACATTAATTATCAAAACCATTTGACCGAGGGCGGGTTCGTAGGACTGTCGCTGCTTGGCAAATATGTACTTGGGATTTCTCCATCCTTGTCTATTCTAATTCTAGATATCCCCGTACTCCTGATCGCCTGGATTTATAAAGGAAAAGCATTCATCTGCAACACATTCATTTCAGTGGGGGCTTTTACCCTCTTTTATGGACTGATGGAACGTTACTCTGGATGGGTTATTCCACTTCAGGATAATTTGCCGTTAGCGGCATTGTTATCCGGTATACTTACAGGACTTGGAGCAGGCATGGTACTCCGTAGCGGCGGGGCGAGCGGTGGTGACGATATTTTGTCGCTGCTGATCAGTGAATGGAAAGGAATCAAGGTAGGCACTGTATTTATAATGATGGATGTCATCGTTCTGGCATTGTCACTTTTCTATATGCCTCTGAAAGAGACGCTGTACACCGGTATGGCGGTCGTGGTTGCCGGATACGTAATCACGTTTACGACCTCACTTGGAAGACCGAAGCTGCGCAAAGTGCCGAAGATTCAATCTGCACTAGTCAAGCCGCAGGATAGCACAGTAATGTGAACCAATTCAGCAAATCGCCCCTAAATGGGGATGTTCAGTATTAAGGCCAGCCGGAAGTTCAGGTTGGCCTTTTTACGTACTTACGCTAAACACCGGTCATGTAACAACTGCGAGTGCGGATTAAAAAGGCTTTCTTACATATCTCTCAATAGATTTTCAAAGTACTTGAAACCAGAACTATTAGTGCCCGTATATTTAAAAAGTTGAATGATTTATGAACAGGAGGATGTTTAAATGAGCGCTCACGAGATTGATTATGTGATAATGGGTGAAGAAATTCAATGTGTGGAGGTACAGCTGGATCCCGGTGAGAGTGTAATTGCCGAAGCAGGCAGCTTTATGATGATGGACCCTGAAATTACGATGGAGACCATCTTCGGTGACGGCAGCGGCAGCTCACGCGGAGACGGACTTATGGGCAAGTTGATGGGTGCGGGCAAAAGGCTCCTGACCGGAGAAAGCCTGTTCATGACCCTGTTCACGCATAGCGGTTCCTACGGACGCCGGAGCGTAACTTTTGCAGCTCCGTATCCCGGCAAAATCATTCCGCTCGATCTGCAGCAATACGGCGGCAAAGTCATCTGTCAAAAGGATTCGTTCCTCTGCGCTGCAAAAGGTGTATCCGTAGGCATCGAATTCCAGCGCAAGCTCGGGGCCGGACTATTCGGTGGAGAAGGCTTCATCATGCAAAAGCTGGAGGGTGACGGCTTGTCCTTCGTCCATTCCGGCGGGTATGTCATGGAAAGAACCTTGCAGCCTGGTGAAGTCATCAAGCTTGATACAGGATGTCTTGTTGCCATGACCTCGTCAGTTCAATATGATATTGAAATGGTCAAAGGGATTAAAACGGCTGTGTTTGGCGGCGAAGGCTTGTTCTTTGCTACGCTTCGCGGGCCAGGCAAGGTGTGGGTCCAATCGCTGCCTTTCAGCCGGATGGCCGGACGGATTCTATCTGCAGCCGGAAGCACCGGACGCAAAGAAGAAGGCAGCATTCTTGGCGGTCTCGGAAATCTGCTGGACGGAAGATAGGCTGACCGGGTGAAGGACTGGGTGAAGGACTGGGGGCGATCAACAGCTCCTCCCAGTCCGTCGCTCAGTTTTTTTGCGTGTCTAATCATGTAAGGGGATGAAAGTCTCAGTAATAGCAAATGGAGTTTACAATATAGATAATAAACAGACTCTATGGGGGGATGGCATGGAACTGCTGACGATTATCAAAGCAATCCTGCTCGGAATTGTTGAAGGTCTTACTGAATTTGCTCCGGTGTCTTCCACGGGTCACATGATTATTGTGGACGATATGTGGTTGAAGTCCCAGGAGTTCCTGGGAAAATACGCCGCCAACACGTTCAAGGTGGTCATACAGCTGGGCTCGATACTTGCGGTCGTTATTATTTTCCGGAAAAGGTTTATTGATCTGCTCGGGCTGAAGAGGTTCAGCCGCAGAGAATTAGAAGCTGTACCGGAAGGTCAGCTTAAAGTTGAAACGGACGGGCGACTTAAGCTGGCACAGGTAATCGTGGGCCTCATTCCCGCCGCTGTGCTGGGGCTTGTGCTCGAGGATTACATTGATGAGTACTTATTCTCCACATCAACGGTACTCGTCGGACTAGTTATCGGCGCAATATTCATGCTTGCTGCTGACCGGTTCGCACCCAAGAAGGTCAAGGCAGAGAGTGTCGATCAGATTACATACCGGCAGGCGCTGGGTATCGGACTCATTCAGTGCTTGTCGCTGTGGCCGGGATTCTCAAGATCAGGCTCCACCATCTCTGGAGGGGTTCTGCTGGGTATGAGCCACCGGGCGGCATCGGATTTCACTTTCATCATGGCCGTGCCGATCATGGCCGGCGCCAGCCTGATCTCACTGGTCAAGAACTGGCAGTACTTTACGCTTGATGCGTTACCCTTCTTTATCGCAGGCTTTATCAGCGCGTTCCTGTTCGCTTTACTTTCGATGCGCTTCTTCTTGAAGCTGATCAACAAGATCAAACTGCTGCCTTTTGCCCTGTACCGGATTGTTCTGGCTGGTGTCGTGTATATTATTTTCTTCTAACTGGCTATCAGGTTTTGGTATAACCCAAAGACCCGGCAATCTATTGTAGATTGCCGGGTCTTGCCGTAAGATGAAACGTATAAACTTTAAGTATTAACCTAATTCAATAACGGAAACAGGTGCCTGCCGAAAGCTGCCTTAAGCTTCGGGGGTTAAAAGGGAAGATCGGTATGATGCCGACGCGGTCCCGCCACTGTAACGGATGAGTTCCCCGCAAGAAGAGTCACTGGCAGCATGAAGCTGTCGGGAAGACTGCCGGGAACGTGGACGCCGTAGCCAGGAGACCTGCCTGTTTCAACAGCACTGCAATACCTACGGGAGATAGGGAGGTGTTAGACGTTAGCCGTTCAAATGGACAGGCGTCTTTCCCCATGACTTTTTTCGGGAAAGACGCCTTTTTGCTGTACAGGGACATATTTCATTTTTAACAAAAATAGTATCAGAAGAGGAGAGATTCAGATGGCACAGGAGCTGAAAGTCAGTAATCTCGGATATCCGAGAATTGGCAGGAACCGTGAATGGAAAAAAACACTTGAGGCCTTCTGGACCGGGAGTCTGGACGAAGAAGGTTTCTTTGCAGAGATGGCTGCCATACAGCTTCAGACCTTACGTATTCAGCAGGAAGCCGGCATTGATCTGATTCCGGTGAATGACTTTACCTTTTACGACCACATGCTGGATATGGCAGTAATGCTCGGAATTATTCCGGAACGATACGGATATACCGGTGGTGAGGTGAGCCTTGAGCTGTATTTTTCCATGGCCCGGGGAAGTAAAGAAGCAGCCGCTTGTGAGATGACGAAGTGGTTCAATACCAACTATCATTATATCGTTCCTGAGCTTGGCAGCCTTCAGCCGCAATTGACTGTGAATAAACCGCTGGATGCTTACCGGTTCGCTAAAACGCAGGCGGGAATTGAAGGTAAGCCTGTAATCGTTGGACTGTTCACTTTCTTGAAGCTCTCCAAAGGATATGCACCAACTGATATCGGGAAGATCTGCAGAAGATTTCTTCCGGTATATGTGCAGCTGCTGCAGGAACTTGAGCAGGAAGGTGTAACGTGGGTACAAGTGGATGAGCCAGCGATAGTTACCGGACTAAACTCGGAGGATCTTGAACTGCTGCAGACGATTTACACAGAGATATCACACTCGGTTCCAGGGCTAAACCTTATGCTGCAGACTTATTTTGAATCTGCAGAACCACTGGAAGAACTGCTGAAGCTTCCGGTGCAGGGGATCGGGCTTGACTTTGTACATGACGGTGGTGCTAATCTTGAGGCCCTGTTGAGAATCAGTTGGCCGGAAGACAAATGGCTGGGGGCTGGCATTATCGATGGGCGCAGCATCTGGCGGTCTGATCTGGATGCCAAGCTGCTGCTGGTAGAGAAGCTGGCGAGTGTTGTCGATCCACAGCGACTGATTCTACAGCCTTCGTGCAGTCTGTTGCATGTGCCGGTAACGGTGAAGGGTGAGACCAAGCTGAAGCAGGTTCTGCGGGGTGCACTGGCCTTTGCCGAAGAGAAGCTGGCTGAACTTACACTTGTGGCTACAGCATTCGGATCTGAACCCGGGATTTATGCCGCTTCATTTCAGGATAGCCGGGATGCATTGGCTGTCTTCCGCGCCCTGCCCGAACGGGCCAACGCGGAGGTGGCGAAAGAGGTGCGAAGCCTGGAGAATCTCCCGGACGGCCGAAGCCTGCCTTATGCTGAACGGCTGATGGTCCAGAAGGAGAAATGGAAGCTCCCGCTGCTTCCAACGACAACCATAGGAAGCTTCCCACAGACACCGGAGGTCCGGCAGGCTCGCCTGAAATGGCGGAAAGGTATCTGGAACCAGCAGCGGTATGATGGATTTATCCGCCAGCAGATCGCAGACGCTATTGCCCTGCAGGAAAAGCTTGGGCTGGATGTCCTGGTGCATGGGGAATTTGAACGGACGGATATGGTTGAATTTTTCGGGGAACAGCTCGGCGGTTATCTTTTTACTCAAGGCGGCTGGGTGCAGTCCTACGGCTCACGCTGCGTGAAGCCTCCCGTTATTTACGGTGATATTACCTTCACTAAGCCCATGACGGTAAATGAAAGTGTCTACGCCCAATCACTGACCACACTACCCGTGAAGGGTATGCTCACCGGACCGGTTACAATCCTTAATTGGTCCTTTGTGCGGGATGATCTGAGCCGGGAGGAAGTAGCTAACCAGATTGCGCTTGCACTGCGTCGGGAGGTGCAGGCTCTGGAGGATGCCGGTATATTGATGATCCAAGTGGATGAACCGGCGTTAAGAGAAGGTCTGCCGCTGAAAGCACGATATCACGCACATTATCTCAACTGGGCAGTGAGATCTTTCCGGATTGCAACCAATTCAGTCAAAGCGACGACACAGATTCATACACATATGTGCTATAGCGAATTTAACGAGATGATCGGCCCGATTTCGGACATGGATGCCGATGTCATCTCGATTGAGACTTCACGCAGCCATGGTGAATTAATCGCCGGATTTGAAGAACAGGGATATGACAAGGGCATTGGCCTTGGCGTATATGATATTCACAGCCCACGTGTTCCGGAAGCCGAGGAGATGGCGGCGAATATTGAGCGGGCGCTGCGGGTGCTGAGACCGGAGCAGTTCTGGATCAATCCGGATTGCGGCCTGAAGACAAGGGGCTGGAAAGAGACGGAGGCGGCACTGCGGAATATGGTGCAGGCTGCGGTCATCGCCAGAGAGAAAGTTGCGGCAGTAAGTAATTAATCCTTGATAATCATTCTCACTGTTGATAAAATGAGGATAAGAAAAGAAGGAACCGTGGAGGGTCCCTTCCCATCTATTTCTTATTTACTCGCTTCAAGTGCGCTGTGAAAAGCGACTAAGATGGAATCGGCGCTGCATCTGTTCTCTTCAGCCCAGTGTGAACAAGAGCTTACTTCGCATACTACGTCTTTTGCCATTAGGGTTCACCTCCCTTATTCAGTTGGCGGCATAAATAGCGTTGGACAAGGTGGAGCTTGTCCAACAATGATGTACCCTCATTTCTTCGGAAATGAGGGTATTTCTATGCAACCATCTATTTCCAATTAAATTAAATGAAGCGTTTTCAATCAATTGAGTTCATCTGATAATTAGAGAAATTTTGGATTCCCTAGCGCAACCTTCCAGCAGCTGGAAACGTCTAAATATCAAATGCCGGGCGCTCATACAAAGATAGAAGACTCCGGCAGAGGTTTCATACGCTCTTATTATTTAATGACGGCTGAGATGGTTAAAATCAGGGGAGGTCAAGAAATGAGAAGATGGGGTCTGTATGGATTAAGTGTGCTGGTATTGGCTATGATTCTGCTGTCGGGTTGCGGTAGCGGGGACGATAATAACGCAGATGCGAATTATGCTGCAAGCAACGGCGCTGACTTTGGTGCAGCGGAAAAAGCGATGGCGAATACCACGGATATGATGGTTTCAGGAGGAGTAGTGGAAACAACTTCAGCGCAAGAGGCTCCCGCAGCACAGGCCGATGGTAAAAGTAAAGGCGGAGGTCAGGATGCCACAGCCGTTGATGCGGCAACGAATAATAATAACATCGGTGCCGGATTTACCGGAAGCGACGTGGTGGCGGGACTAAACAAGAAGCTGATCTACAAAGCCAATCTGAACATGGAAGTTGAAGAGTATGGGAAGGCCCAGACTGAAGTGCGTAATCTGGTAACGTTGGCCGGGGGCTATATTATTGAATTTACCGAGAATATGTCTGAATACGAGCAGGGAGGCACGTTTATCCTGAAGGTTCCGGCTTCCGGATTCTCTCCGTTCCTGAATAACCTGGAGAAGGTGAAGCATGAATCGCTGCAGCGCAGCATCCAGGGACAGGATGTATCGGAGGAATATGTGGATCTGGAATCGCGCCTCAAAGCTAAAGTGCTTATGGAAATCCAATATACCGAATTTATGAAAAAAGCAACCAAATCGAGCGATCTTGTCGCGTTTGCGAATGAGCTCGGCACCATTCAGGAGTCCATTGAGCAGATCAAGGGCAGAATGCGTTATATTGACCAGAATGTCTCCTTCTCTACGGTGGAGCTTCGTTTATACCAGACCGATGAAAGTGTGAGAGCGGAGAAAAAGATAGAGCAGGGGCCACTCATGGAGCGGGCGTCTGATGCGCTAAATGGAAGCTTAAATGTGTTATCCACACTGTTTCAGTGGCTGGTTGTAATTCTGGCTGCAGCACTGCCTGTATTGATCGGGGCTGCAATGATCTTCGCAATCGTGCTCTTAGTCCGGAAAAATACACGCACCCGCAGAGGACACCGGGATGAGCACTCGCGTCAAATCCGGCAGGCCAACCGTAATCAGGATGTAACGAATGTGGAAGCGGATGAAGAAGACTCAGGAGAAAAATAAACCGCAGGCATACAATAATGCGGAAGTTGCTTCATAGTATGTTGAATATGAACTAAAACAATCGCCCTTTGGAATGGATGGCCTCAGCCTCCATTATTCAAAGGGCGATTGTTGATTTGACGAGACTTGAAGTGATAACCTGCTAAGTGCTAAGTAATGAGGTGTTCACCAGGAGAGTCTTCCAGTTCAAGCTCTTCTCACGAGCGGAGGCAGCGAACTCTGTTTAAGCATGCTGGAAGAGCACGCGGTATTCCCCGTAGCCTTCTTTCTCGAGGTCTTCCCTAGGAACAAACCGCAGAGCGGCAGAATTAATGCAGTACCTTAGCCCGTTCGGTCCCGGGCCGTCATTGAAGACATGGCCGAGATGGGAGTCCGCCTCTTTGCTCCGCACCTCAGTGCGCACCATTAGGTGGCTGAGGTCCGTTTTTTCCTTCACGGCATAATCCCTGATCGGACGGGTGAAGCTGGGCCAGCCGCAGCCGGAATCGTATTTATCCTGTGAGCTGAACAGGGGTTCACCGGACACAATATCCACGTAAATTCCTTCTCCATGATGGTCCCAGAAGTCATTGCGGAACGGAGATTCCGTGGCATTGTTCTGGGTGACCTCGTATTGAAGGGGAGTCAATCGTTCCTTCAGGCTTTGTTTATTCTCTTTGTGTGACCAGTGATTCTCAATAAAAGCATCCCGTCCTGATCCCTTGCGGTACCGTTTATAATGCGCCGGATTCTTGTGATGATAACCCTGGTGATACTCCTCCGCGCGGTAAAATGGTTTCGCCGGGAGAATGGGTGTCACGATCGGCTTATTGAACCGTCCGCTCGCTTCCAGAGCAGCCTTGGATGCCTCGGCTTGCTCGCGCTGCTCATCGGAGTGTGTGAAAATTGCAGTCCCATAGGAGGTTCCGCGGTCATAGAACTGGCCGCCGGCATCTGTCGGATCAATCTGCTGCCAGAATAGTTCCAGCAGCTTATTGTATGGAAATATATCCGGATTGAAGGTAATCTGTACAGCTTCTACATGTCCTGTGGTTTCGGAACATACCTCTTCATAGGTAGGATTAACGGTATGTCCGCCCGTATATCCGGACACCACCTCGATAATGCCCGGCAGCTCCTCAAAGGGGGAGACCATGCACCAGAAACATCCGCCTGCAAAAGTTGCTTGTTCGGTCCGCACCGCAGAATTACTTGCAGTATTGTCGCTCACTGATATCCCTCCGCTTTAAAATTAATTAATCACAATTTAATTATATAAGATGAACCTGAGAATGAAAAGCTAACGAACATTCTCAGGTTCACGTTCTGCGCGCCGCTTCATTCGACGGGTTTCGGTGATGTTTTGCGGACGGCCAGCCAGGCCAGTCCCAGCACTATCAGGTAGAGCACAATGGCAGCGGCAGATTTACCCGGATGCTGAAGCAGATTATCTCCAAGGAATGCGAACAAGGCGATGCCCGGAATTTTTCCGAGCGCTGTAGCGAGAAGAAAGCTCATGAAAGGCAAGCCCGCAGCTCCCGCATATGCGTTAACCGCAGCTTGAGGAATAACAGGGATCAGCCTCGCCACAACGATGGATATAAAAGGACGCTTCTCCACGGCATAGGTGAATTTGGCGAGGGCCGGCAGCTGTTCCAGATATCTTCTGGCTTTGTCCTGAAACAAATATTTGAAGCTGCCGAACATCAGCACAGCCGCCAGCGTGGTAGCCATCCAACAGATCAGCGTCCCTCCCAGGCTGCCATATACATATCCGAACAGACCTATAACTGCCTTATAGGGAACTACTGGAAACATGGCCAGCAGCGTAGCTGCGGCGAACGAAAGAACAAAGTTGTTGCCATGCCTCATCCAGTCGAGCAGAGTATATCTGTAGATAAACGCGGCGGCCATTCCCGAAACATAAAGTGCCACCAGCAGCCATTTTCTCATTTTAATATGCCCCTTTAATCCATTTCACCCATCATACTGAAAAAAAGATCATAATTGAAGCAAAGATCATTTCTCACCGGGCAGTGTCAGGTTATAATAGCATGATATACGGGTCTTGAGGGGTTGAAAACATTGAAGGATATAAAGCGAAAAAGAATCGCTATGGTCGGACTTGGCGATATTGCCCGCAAGGTATACTTGCCGCTGCTCTCGCGACACGATGATGCAGAGGTAGTCGGTGTCCTTAGCAGCTCTTCGTCCACTGTACAGGGAGCAGTGAGCTCTTACCGGTTCCCCAAGGGAACGACTGACCTGAACGAGCTGTTGTCCTGGGATTTGGACGCAGTATTTGTACACAGTCCAACCCCGACTCACTATGATATTGTTACGAAATGCCTGGAGGGCGGAGTCGCGGTATATGTAGACAAGCCCCTCTCCTATAATCTAGAGGAGTCCCGGCGTTTAGCGGAGCTTGCGCTGGAGAAGAACCTGCTCCTTGCTGTCGGCTTTAACCGCCGGTTTGCCCCGCTGTACACTGCGGCCAAGGTATGGCTGGAGAAAGCCGGAGGCATCAGCTGGTGCGGAGCGATCAAACATCGTACCAAGCTGCAAAAAGGCACCAGCCGTGAAACTGTGCACGATGACCTCATTCATATGCTTGATCTGCTGCTCTGGTTATGCGGTGGCGACTATGAACTGCTTCGTGGCAGTCTCCGCAGTAATGATGAAGGCCATCTGCTTCAGGCATCAGGCATGCTGGGCTGGCCAAGCGGCGCTTCCGGCATGTATAGCATGGTCCGAGATGCTGGTGCGGATCTGGAGAAGCTGGAGCTCCACGGCAGCGGCAGATCTGTTGAGGTAACTGATATGGAGAGGGCTGTACTCTATGAGCAAGGCGCATTACCGCGAACCCAAGGCTTCGGCAGTTGGGATACGGTACTGGAACGCAGGGGCTTCAGCGGTGTGGTGAACCATTTTCTTAAAACATTGGATACACCCGATGCCTGCTCCATTTCGGCGGCAGCCGTATTGCCGAGCCATGTGCTTGCTTCAGCGCTGACCGATTAATTCAGAGGGAGGAAACATCATGGATGATTACGAATACCGTAAATCGGTAGAAGAGCAGATTGTCGAAAGCTACAAGCGTGATGAAGAGATGATGATTCTGGTATTTGCGCAATGGTGCGTGAACAATGCTCTGGATCCTGAAACTTTATATTTGCAGGCTTATCCGCAGCAGGCAGGCAATGAAGCGCTGCGCAAAGCACTTGAGCTGACCGTATCTCCGGAAGAATCGGGCTTTATCTCGAATGATACGGTATTAGGCGTTCTCTCTCTGTACAATAATGATGATTTGGCTTTTGTAGTTACCGAAGCGATTGATCATAAATCGCGCAGTGAAAAATGAGATTGACAGCATGGATATAATAGAAATGGCTGATGAAACTTTTTTTACAATTACCAATGTTCATCAGGGATAAAGTGTGCTAAAATTATATATACTAACTAAATGTAAGTTTTGCTTAGTGAGAGGTGAGAAAAATGGAAGAACATCAGATTACGATGTGTCCCCGGTTCGAATCGGCCTTCTCCTTTTTAGGTAAACGATGGAACGGCCTTATTATTCAGACCTTGATGAGCGGACCAAAGCGATTCAAAGACATCTCCGGTTTAATTCCCTCGATGAGTGATAAGATGCTGTCTGAGCGGATGAAGGATTTGGAAGTAGAAGGTATTCTGGTTCGACACGTATATCCGGAAACACCGGTACGCATTGAATATGATTTGACAGACAAAGGCCGTGCGCTGGAGCCTGTGATGCAGCAGATTCAGTCTTGGGCTGAAAGCTGGGTCAAATAATTCGCCGGAGTAACTCCTCCGAGCAGGGGCCGCCCCACAACTAGAAATGGTTGCTGGGGTGGTCTTTTTATTTTTTATAGCAGGTAAACTGGATGATCGACATTCTTAATATATCATGATATATTATTATGTGTAATCCCGATATTTGATAGTCAGGAGATAATGATCGTCATGAGCGAACCGACCTCTTCCAAGCCAATGTACGAGAAGATATTTGATGAAGTGAAGGAGAGCATTCTTACTCAAGCCTACAAGCTTGGGGAACGGGTCCCTTCCGAGAAGGAATTGGCTGAAACCTATAATGTAAGCCGTATTACCAGCAAGAAGGCGCTGGAGCTTCTCGCTGCGGAGCGCTTGATTATCCGGAAGCCGGGCAGAGGTTCCTTTGTAGCCGATCCGGCACACGAGCCCGCGGATTCACCGTCAGGAGCATCATCTTCGTTCGCATCGATCAATGCAGAAGAGAAGACGATAGGACTTATTATTACGGACTTTGGCAACAGCTACGGAACCGGTTTGATCTACGGGATGGAGCAGGCTTCACGCGATAATGACTGCTTTCTGGTGCTGCGGAGAACCTTTGGCATACCGGAGAATGAGGAACAATCCATTCAGAAGCTGCTAAACCTGGGAGTGGACGGATTGATTGTGTTCCCGGCTCAGGGTGAATATTTTAACGCGGAAATTCTGAAGCTTGTCATTGGCCGATTCCCGCTTGTACTGGTGGACCGGCATCTAAAAGGTGTGGCAGCAGCATCGATTAGTTCGAATAACCTGCAGGCTGCACTTGAAGCAACAGAATATCTGTTTGATCTGGGGCATACCCATATTTCGTTTCTTTCGCCTCCCCCTACGGATACGACCGCGGTGGAAGACCGTATCGAAGGTTTCATTGAAGCACATGCCCGCAGAGGCATTATGGTTGATAAGGGACTTTGGGTAAGCGATCTGACTTCTACACTCCCTAAGCTGTTTAACGCGGATAATATTGAGCGCGACATCTCACGGCTGATTTCTCATCTGGAGAGTCATCCTTCGATTACAGCGCTGTTTGCGATTGAATATAACATTGCACTGCTGGCTAAGACGGCGGTAGAGCGACTAGGACTGAGGATACCCGAAGATATATCGATTATATGCTTCGACAGTCCGCCGACTCATCTTGGAGGAGGCTATTCCTTTACTCATATGCGTCAGAATGAGGAGGAAATGGGACGTATCGCAGTCGAGAATGTGCTTAGAATTATGGATGGACAGTCTGTCCCCAATAAGGTAATGCTGGAAGCCGAGCTTATTCCCGGGAACTCTACAGGGCCCGCCAATTCATCCAGACGGCTCTAACACGAGAACCCATTCGGTAGGATGGGTTTTTTGCTGTTCTATTGTAGAGCAAAAAACTGAGATGACGCGTAGAAAATGATATATTATTATTTGTAATTTACATATTGACATATTAATTGCATACCAATATACTAAGTTCATGAAAGCGCTTTATATAAAACGTGGAAAGGGAGGTTACTCCTACTGAAAGCCATGAAGAGAATACCTGATTCCATGCAGCAACTGTCAGCGCATTTAAGAGTGAGGCTTGGGGATCGGTCGAAGCTTGCGGACATGTTTGAACAGTGTATGCTGAATACCTGGAATACCACGATTCATCAGAGCCTGGACGGAACGACTTTTGTGATTACCGGAGATATTCCGGCCATGTGGCTGCGGGACTCTGCCGCTCAGGTCCGGCCGTTCCTGACGCTCGCCGGAGATGACGAAGAAATTGCCGGCATGATCGAAGGATTGATAGCACGCCAATTTGCTTATATTGACCATGATGCATACGCGAATGCTTTTAACGAAGAGGAGAATGGACAGGGCCATCAGAATGATCTGACTGCAATGAGTCCCTGGATATGGGAACGGAAATATGAAATTGATTCCTTGTGTTATCCCATCCAGCTTAGCTATCTGCTCTGGAAGAATACCGGCCGAACTTCTCAGTTTAATCAGACATTTATAGCTGGGGTTAAGCGGATAATCGAATTATGGACCCTTGAACAAAACCACGAAAGCGACTCCGGATATCGATTTCAGCGGCTGGACGGTGCGCTTACGGATACATTGCCAAGGGATGGGAAAGGAAGTCTTACCTCGTATACAGGAATGACCTGGTCCGGGTTCCGTCCAAGCGATGACGCCTGCAAATACGGATATCTGATCCCTGCAAATATGTTCGCCGTGGTTGTTCTGCGGTATGTCTGCGAAATTGCCCGCGATGTACTGGGTGATTCTGAAATGGAGAAATCAGCGCAGGTTCTTGCCGGGCAGATCGATGAAGGAATCCGGCGGTATGGTATCGTGCAGCATCCAGAGTTTGGAGCTGTGTATGCCTATGAGGTTGATGGCCTCGGGGGCGTTAACCTGATGGATGATGCTAATGTCCCCAGCCTGCTCTCCATTCCATATCTGGGGTATGTGTCTGCAGAGGATGTGGTGTACCAGAATACAAGGAGGCTTATCCTGAGCCAGGCCAATCCCTACTACTACACGGGCAAGGCAGCTGCAGGCATCGGAAGTCCCCACACGCCGGACCATTACATCTGGCCCATCGCCTTGGCGGTCCAGGGAATGACCTCACTTGATGAGAAGGAGCAGGAAGCTCTGATTGAACTTCTGGAGAAGACCGATGCCGGAACAGGCTTTATGCATGAAGGCTTTCATGCAGATGAACCCGGTGAGTATACGCGCCCGTGGTTCTCCTGGGCCAATATGATGTTCTGCGAGCTTTTGCTTATGCACTGTGGAATTAGAGTGAAGACAAACTGATCCTTACCTGAAATACCAAACAAACCATTAGATTTAGGGGGATGAAGCAATGAGAAAATGGTTGGTCACGACACTGGCAATGGTGATGATTGCCGTTCTGGCAGCAGGCTGCAGCGGGAATTCAGGGAATTCAGGAGATGCCGGTAATGCGGGGAACAGTGATACTGCGAATAGTGGAGAAACCAAGGAGAGCAACGGCAAGAAGACGGAGCTCACCTTCTGGGGAGACTGGGGTGGCGAAGGCCAGAAGCAATTCGAAACGATGGTTGATGCTTTTAACAAATCACAGGATAAAATCCATGTTAAATATGTGCTGCAGCAGGATATGATCACGAAATTCCTGACCGCTGCAACCAATGGCGGCGCTCCTGACATCCTGTTCTGGGACCGCTGGCGGACTTCGCTGTATGCGCCGAAGAATGTGCTGCATCCAGTGGACGAATATTTAACCCGTGACGGAATATCCAAAGATGATTTTTACAGCGAATCACTTACAGAGCTATCCTATGACAATAAATTATACGGACTTCCGCTTACAGTAGATGCACGCGCACTCTTTTACAATAAGAAACTGCTGGCCGATGCCGGACTTCAGCCTCCGACAACGTGGGATGAGCTGGAGGCAGCTGCCGCTAAATTGACAAAATGGAACGGGAATAAACTGGAGGTTGCAGGCTTCTCCATGGCTGACTTGGGCCTCTTTAATATGTATCTCCAGCAGGCCGGAGGCACAATGCTCACTGAAGACGGGAAGACCAACTTTAATAATGAACAGGGCAAGCAGGTTCTGGAGTTCTGGGACCGCCTGATGAATAAAGACAAAGTATACAAGGTTGGTTTTGAACAAGGGCTTGGTGAAGGACAGGATGCTTTTGTAACCGGTAAGGTAGCCATGCTCTATTCCGGACCGTGGATGCTCAGCACCTACAATAAATACGGCAAAGATCTGGATTATGGCATCGTTCCTCCTCCATCGGGTCCGAGCGGCGACAAAGGCAGCGTAATGGGCGGCTTTGGTCTGGTCATTCCGGAAGGCTCGAAGCATCATGACGAGGCCTGGGAATTCATTAAATGGTGGACAGCCAACAAAGATAACGCACTCCTCTGGGCGAAGACCAGCTTAAATCTTCCAGGCTTCAAGCCGTCCATGGAAGATCCGTTCTTCCAGGATGACCCGCAGTGGAAGCCTTTCCTGGATACCCTGGAATTCGCCAAGATCCGTCCTGCGCACCCCGGCTATTCCGTGATGGAGACAGACGCGCTGGCACCGAATCTCCAGCTTAACCAGCAGAACAAGCAGAGTATTGAGGATACGTTGAAAAAAGCGCAGGAGCAAGGGGATAAGATGCTGAAGGATAATGAAATTGTGAAGTAGGTTCACATTGAGCGACAGGGAGGCCCCGCCTCCCCGTTGCCATGAATACGTGCGGGGAGAATGAGGGGGAGTTCTGATGGCTTCCGTTAGAAGAGTGGCAAAGCACGAGGCGCGGACGGCTTATATGTTCATTACGCCCACGGTGCTGCTGTTTGCAGTGTTTACAGTTATTCCGGTAGTAATGGCCTTGTATCTGAGCTTTACCAATTATGATGTCCTCAGCAGAAATGACTGGATCGGATTTGATAACTACCGCCGTTTGATTGAGGATGACCTTCTGTGGAAAACATTCCGCAACGTGTTCTTGTATGCGGTGATTTTTGTACCGTTGAATATTCTGATCTCCCTGCTGCTTGCAGTGCTGTTAAGCCGGGCATGGCGCGGGGTGAAATGGTTCCGTACATTCTATTATCTGCCGACGCTTACCTCTGCCGTTGCAGCGGCAACTGTATGGATTTGGCTGCTGCATCCGGAATTCGGGCTGGTGAACGGCCTGCTGTCCTATGTTGGAATTACCGGTCCGGCCTGGCTGTCCCAGACGAACACGGCGATGCTGTCTATCGTAATGCTTACCTTATGGCAGTCAGTCGGCTCCAATATGATTATATATCTGGCGGGTCTGCAGGGAGTTCCGGATTATCTGTATGAATCGGCACGGCTGGATGGCGCGAACAAGCTGGATTGCTTCCGGTTTATTACATGGCCGCAGCTTCGTCCGACCACATTCCTGGTTAGTACGATGGCGATCATCGGTGCGCTGCAACTGTTCGACCAGGCTTTTGTGCTGACTCAGGGTGGTCCGGCCAATGTGACCAAGACACCCGTCTATCTGATCTACCAGCAGGGCTTTAACCAGCTGCAGATGGGCTACGCCTCGGCGCAGGCTTTTGTGCTGGCCATGGCGATACTGATCTTCTCGCTGATTAATATGCGGGTTTCTAAGGCCGAGGAGTCAATCGTATAAAGGATATTGCCCTGGAAAAGGAGGCTCACAGGAATGGGTGTTAATGGCGGTTCCGTTTGGAAGAGAGGCTTGAATAAAGCAGTTTTTTATATCGTGTGCATTATTATTGCCGTTGTAATGTTTCTGCCGTTCTACTGGAGCGTACTCACTTCGCTGAAACCGGATGACGAGATTTTCGCCATGCCGATCCGGTGGTTCCCTGATCATATTACCTTTGAACACTATCACAAGGCGTTTACGACCGTACCGTTCGGCTTGTTCTTCTGGAATTCGCTGGTACTTGCCATGGCGGGAGTGCTTGCTAATTTATTTTTCGGCTCGCTCAGCGGCTATGCCTTTGCGAAGCTCAGATTCAGGCTGAACAAACCGATCTTCCGCGTGCTGCTGGCTGCGATGATGATTCCCGGGATTGTCACGATGATTCCGACAGTATACGTGCTTCGGCATATTCCGTTTGCGGGAGGCAACGACCTGCTCGGGAGCGGGGGCAATGGTCTGATGAATTCCTTCTGGGGCATTATTCTCCCGGGAGCTTCGGGGACTTTCGCCGTGTTCTTCATGCGGCAGTTCTTCCTTACGCTGCCCAGCGACATGATGGAGATGGCCCGGATTGAAGGCTGCGGGGAGTTCAAAATCTTCTGGCGTATCTATCTGCCGCTCACCAAACCGGCACTTGCGACGTTAAGCATCTTCACCTTTCAGGCCGGATGGAACGGTTTCTTATGGCCGATGATCGTGCTGAATGATCCGGATAAGGCAACGATCCAGATGGGGCTTCAGGCGTTCTCGTATAATTTTCAAACCGATTACGGTCCGATGATGGCAGGAGCACTGGTGGCTATTCTGCCGATTCTGGTGTTATTCCTGGCGCTACAGCGTTATTTTGTACAGGGGATTGCGTTTAGCGGCATTAAAAATTAAACAGCCGAGAGAAACGGCAGATCAGATAAGGGAGAGACGCCATATGAAGCCATTGGAGCTGGATACATGGGAGGAGCGGGCGAAGCGGGTGCAGGATACGCTGGATGTTCTATTCTGGAATGAACCGCTCGGCATGTATAACATTGAATACCCTTGTCCCGGCGGGGAGTGCAACACGATTTTTCATTATTGGTGGATGGCTCATGCGGTTGATGTATTGGTGGACGGTCTGCTGCGGAGCAGAGAAGGCCACTATACGGAACGCCTTGCCGCTATTCATGAAGGTCTGCTTCGCCGCAATAGCGGAGTGTGGCCGAATGAGCTGTATGACGATATGGAGTGGATGGCTCTGGCCTGGCTTCGCGCGTACCACGCTACCGGCAGGGAACTGTACAAGGAGACGGCATTCACCCTCTGGGAGGACATTAAAACCGGCTGGAATAGTCAAATGGGCGGAGGCATTGCCTGGCAGAAGTCACAACTGGACTATAAGAATACACCGGCTAATGCTCCTGCTGTGATTCTGGCATCACGCTTGTATCAGTCATTTGGCGATGAAGAGGACCTGAAATGGGCCCATAAGCTGTTCAATTGGCAGAAAGAGCATCTTGTTGATCCGGTGACCGGATTTGTGTGGGACGGTATGAACCGTGCCGGTGACGGATTGATCGACAAGGACTGGAAGTATACGTATAACCAAGGTGTTTATATCGGAGCTGCTGTGGAGATGTACCGGATAACCAAGGATCTCAACTATCTGGAGGATGCACGGAGAACTTTCGCAGCGGCGGTCCGGGAGCTTACAGCTCATCACCTTGGTATTCTGCCGGATGAAGGCACCGGGGACGGCGGTCTATTCAAAGGAATTCTGGTCCGCTATGCGGCTGAACTGGTGAAAGCCGATCCGGCTGCAGCGGAGTCGGAGGCTTTTCTGCGCCGGAATGCCGAAAGGCTATGGGAGAGCGGCAGGCTTGCGGAGGACGTCTTATTCGGAACGGATTGGACTATACCTCCTTCCGCTCCCGTGCAGCTCAGTTCCCAGCTCAGCGGGATGATGCTGCTTGAGCAGATGGCAGAACGAAGCCGTATGCAATCAACCCATGCCGCCCCGGAACGTAAGGGGTAATCTTATGGACAATAATCTCATCAGAACCCTTCCTGCAGGTGATTGGAGTTCCCGTGCTGACTGGATGCAGGAGAAGCTTTGGCAGAACTATTTTAACGAAGAGACCGGCATTATGAATCAATGGTTCCCCCGCGAATTCGTTAGGGAGGGCGATAACTTCTATTACTGGTGGCAGGCCCATGTCCTTGATGTTCTAATTGATGCTTATGAACGAACGCGGAACCCTGAATATGCTCTCCGCATCCTGAACCTGAGCCGCAGCCTGCACAGCTTCAATGGAGGAACCTTCTCCCATAATTACTATGACGATATGGAATGGACGGCACTTGCGCTGCTGCGGGCTTACCGGGCGACCGGAGAAGAAGAATACCTGAGCGCGGTGCTGGGGTTGTGGGCCGACATCAAGACTGCCTGGAATCACCATCTGGGCGGCGGAATGGCATGGAAGAAGGACCAGTTAGATTACAAGAACACTCCTGCCAATGCACCTGCAGCTATACTGGCCGCCCGGTTATACGGGATGTTTCAGAAGCAGGACGATCTGGATTGGGCTATGCGTATTTACGATTGGAATAAAACTAATCTGGTGGACCCCGAAACAGGTTTTGTATGGGACGGAAAGAACAGGCTTGGCGATGGCAGAATTGATTATGATTGGGAGTTCACCTACTGCCAGGGCGTATTTCTGGGTGCAGGTCTTGAATTGTACCGGGTAACAAAGGTAGAGAGTTATGCGGAAGATGCACTTCGGACGGCTGAAGCCTGCATCGATCGTCTATGTCATCCAAGTACTTTGCTGCTCCCTGATGAGGGAATTGATGACACGGGTTTATTTAAAGGTATCCTTATTCGTTACTTCGTATTGTTACTTCAGCATTTCCCCGGAAATATCCGGGTTCGCGAGGTCATTCTGTCCAATGTGGACGCCTTGTGGGACCGGGGGGTGAAAGAGCAGCAAGGGCTATGCGGCCCATCATGGGACCGAAAGCCGGAAATTCCGGTCCAGCTTAGTGTCCAGCTCAGCGGGTTGATGCTGCTTGAGGGTGCCGCGGCTCTTTAGACTAAATCGGATCATCTGAATATAACCCAATGAAGGCATGAAAGGGGACATCAACATGATTCCATGGAAAAAAATAGGATTATCGGCATTAGGCTGCCTGCTTGCCGTCACTTTATTATCGCCAGGTCCGGGGAGAAAGGCTGAGGCCTTCACCAGTTCCAATGCGGATGCAGCGATGACAGCGCTGGTCAATGTGTTCTATGATGCGTCAGCGAAATATTTTTATGTGAACAGCGATCATCTCATCCATTCCGAACATGCCTTTGGACCAAACGGAGGTTTATACACCGATTTCTGGTGGGAAGCGCAGCTGTGGGAGACTGTGATGGATGCTTATGAGCGCACGAACAGCACCACATACCGGACGATGATTGATGATATCTATGCGGGCTTTAATGCCAAATATCCGGACATGATGGCTAATCCGTTCAATGACGATTTAGGCTGGTGGGCGCTCGCCTGCTTAAGGGCGTACGAACTGACGGGTACCGTTGAATATCTGAACCGCGGTTCCTTCCTGTTCGATCAGATTTATGCGGAATGGGATACCAGCGCATATGGCGGAGGCATCTGGTGGAGAAGGGATGCGCATACGCCGGGTCAGGCGAATGCCCAGAAGAATATGGCGACAAATGCTCCGATGGTCATGACGGCGATCAAGCTAAAGAATGCGTACAACAATAATGCGTACTTGACCAAAGCAACCCAAATCTACAACTGGATTAAACCCAATCTGGTGAACGGCAGTAAGGTCAATGACCATATTGAAGGCACCGGAAGCGGAACGGTGAAGGATTGGGACTTCACGTACAATTACGGTACGTTCCTGGGTGCTGCAGTATCGCTGTATCAGGCCACCGGCACCGCGTCCTATCTCACGGATGCCAATAACGCAGCGCAGTATGTTGTGAACAAAATGGTCTCGGCACAGACGCTGATGTACGAGGGCGTCAATGATGCGCCAGGCTTTAAAATGGTCTTCGTCCGCAACCTGAACCGCCTGCGGGTGCAGGGCGGTCAATCGCAATATTTAAGCTTTCTCCAGCAGAATGCGACGCAGGCCTGGAACCACCGCCGGACTTCCGATCAAATCATCGGCAGCGACTGGCTCCGCCCGACGGGAGCAGCCTACGTCCAAAGCCTCACCGCAGCAGCAGGGGCTTCCATTCTGCAGCTTGTACCGGCTGACGGTTATACCGGTTATATTGCCGGGAACGGGGCGTATGAAGCAGAAAATGCCCAGCGGACGCTGGTCTCTGGAGGCGGTATGATCAATGAGAGCACGAATGCCGGTTATACCGGACGCGGTTATGTGGGCGGGTGGAACACGAGCGGAACCTCCATTGATTTCTATGTCAATCAGAATACGGCAGGTTCCAAGGCCATCACTATCCGTTATGCGGCAGGAGCCGGTAATGCATCCAGATATGTCAAAGTCAACGGGGTAACGATAGCTTCCAATCTCTTGTTCAATTCAACATCGGGCTGGAGTTCCTATGGAACAGTTACTGTAACGGTACCGCTGAATGCAGGTTCTAATACGATCCAGCTTGGTTTGGACAGCAGTCTGGGGAACAATAACTATCTCAACGTTGATTTGCTTAGCGGCTTGTAAATCTTCCTATCAACAGCCAGTCTCCGATATACAGAGACTGGCTGTTTTTCTTATAATTATTCAAAAAGACTTGCACTAACTCAGAACCTAATGTGTATAATAGAAAAAACAATTGTTCAAATTATGATGGAAACGTTTACCATGTGCATGTGGCCTGACAAAATAGTTCAGGAGGCGAGGGAAATGAAGACTACTCTATTTTCCAGGGAGATTACTTACGGGAAACAGGACGTTGCCGAATTGGAGCTCGCATCAGTGAAAGTTCAATACATCTACGATAAGACACTGCATATGCTGCATAACCACCTCCCGGAATTCCTGTGGGATGCCTGGATTGGTGTTCCTTACAGCATTATTTCCTCTCTATATAAAGGGGAGAATGACAGTGGAACCGTGTTTCAAAAATGGATTCAGGGACCGTCCGGCTGGAAATGCATTGGCTGTGAACGGCACTGCCTGGAATCCACTGATTTCCACGAAGGTGAAGGGAAGCAGCGTTCCTTCCGGTTCCATAACGGGAGAAGACAAAGCATGATGCTGCAGGCGGTGATTTGGTCCCTCTTCGAGAAGACGTTGCTGTTCCATCCGTTTCTGGGTGAAGAGCCGCTGTTTGATGGGGAGGAAATGGAGACAATCGCTAAGTATTTCGTGCCGACCTATATTACCGAGCATCGTTTCAGCGAACTCGCGAAGCCCTGTAAGGAATATAACGGCAGTAATGTGCGTGTTTATCAGGAGTGGGTATCTGCACCGGATCTTGTTCTTCAGTGGGAAGGCGGCTTGACGGAAGGAAGATGGATGACTGGCGTATATGTGAATGAAGCGCGTTTCTCCGGACTGGGCCCTTATCTGAAGGATGCTGAAGGCAAACGGACGTATATGCAGGCTTATGTTCAATAAAGAGATTTATTCTCAGTGATTAAAATCACTAGGCGGTCCTTCCGGCAGGGGTAAGGTGGAGGAGAAGAAGAAATTTGAACCCACCACCCAAGGAGGAACCAACATGGCCACGAAACAACCCATTTTTCATAGTGAAGCATTGGTAAGAGATATTGTGCTGCAATTCCCTAAATCCGCAGATTATTTCAAAGCGAATAAAATCGATTTCTGCTGCGGCGGAGCTAAACCGCTTGGTGAAGCTATCATTGAACGGGGGCTGGAGCAGGATGCAGTTCTGAGTGATCTGTATAAACTGCTTGAAGAGTATCCTGTTCTGGAGGAGGAAATGGTTTGGAATTCCGCGCCCTCCGCAGAGCTGATTAACCATATTGTTAACAAGCACCACCGCTATTTGCGTGAAGAGCTGCCGCTTATTGGCCAAAATGTAACCAAGGTCTTCCGTGTACATGGAGAAGATTCCCCGCATCTGGCAGAGCTGTACAAGCTGTTCCATCTTCTGAAAGAAGAGCTTCTGGAGCATACAGCCAAGGAAGAAGAAACGGAGTTTCCGAAGATTCTGAACTATATGGCCAGTCCAAGCGAAGAAGCACTCGCAGATCTGCGTGCAGGCCTGACCGATCTGGAAGGAGAGCATGATGCCGCCGGAGATATTTTGAAACAAATCCGCAAGATTACGGACGATTTCACTCCTCCAGCCCACGCTTGCACCACGTATCGCCTGACCTATGCGCGCCTTGAAGAGCTGGAAGGCATGACCTTTGAGCACGTGCATCTGGAGAATAACATTCTGTTCCCAAGATACCAGTAATTCACTGCTCTTGGATATAGAGCCCTATGGGGGCTCTTTTTTTCATGGGAATGGCTGAAGAATATTTGAGCATTAGGTCCTGCTTGGGGTATTCTAATAGTAGTGAATATTGGATACTACATAGGCCATGGGGATGGATTCTCTGCGGTTATAAATAAGGCGGTGCCGGAATGTCCACCAAGCTTTTGTGGCGGGGAATAGTAGGATTATTTATCATCATAGCAGTAAGCGGCTGTTCAGCCCGAACGGATTCCAATACTGTGGGGAACGCAGCGGCAGCTTCCGGAGGACCGTTTCTGTCATTTTATGTTGGAGACACCGAGTTTACCGGAGGGGCAGATAAGCTTCTAAGCGGAGCCTACAGAACAGGCATCACTTTACGTGATTTGCTGAGCAGCAGCGGGCTTGTTGAATTTGCCCAGGACGATAAGAGCATAGTCTCTGTTAACGGGGTGTCCTTTATGCAGGATATGGACTGGGAGCTTCAATTGGACGGAAAAAAACTGGAGCACGACGCATGGGATCATGTGGTAGATCCGGAGGATCACATCGGGCTGGTCGCATGGCCTTACGACAGCTCCAAGAACATACAATCGGTCATCTTATATGTGAACGGAGGAACAGAGCAACCGGAGATCAGTCACTCGTACATTATGCCTTTTACTGCGGATTCGTCAGTACGAAGCTTACTAGAAGAGTGTGGTTTCGTGAAGATATCCGAGGATAACAATAATGTGATAGAGGTTAAGGATTACGTCCTGCTTACGGATGAACAGTGGCGTGTGAAGGTTAACAAGAAGCTGCTCATGGAGAATGGAATGGATATGAAGCTTCGTCCCCAGGATGAAGTGGAGCTTGCTTTGACACTAAGATGAATAGTTACTCCATTGCCGGAATTTCCTCAGCAGCCCGCTGCGGGAATTCCGGCTTTTTGCTGCTTAGTGAAAGGTTTCACATTTATTGTGATTGCAATCACAAATGCAGTTCAAAATTGAAACGTATACTTTTCATAGATAAACAAGAAGAGATTCAATGAGCAGCAGTCCTAAGGAGGCACTTTAACCATGACATCGAATAAGGAAAAGCTAGTATTAATCGGCAACGGAATGGCAGGCGTAGGCACGATTGAACAGATTCTGAAGCTTGGTGGTTTATATGATATTACCGTGATCGGAAGCGAGCCTCACCCTAACTACAACCGGATTATGTTGTCTTATGTTCTTGAAGGCAGCAAAACTATGGAAGATATTGTTCTGAACAGCTTGAGTTGGTATGAGGACAATCACATTACTCTGCATCTCAATACGACAGTAACGCGAATCGATAGTGAGTCACAGCAAGTGATTACTGCGAACGGCCTCTCGATTCCATACGATAAAGTGATCATTGCCACCGGCTCCAATTCTTTTATCCTGCCTATACCAGGCAGCGACAAGGATGGTGTGGTAGGTTTCCGTGACATTGCGGATTGTGAGTCTATGCTGTCAGCGGCACAGCAGTATAAGAAGGCAGCTGTAATCGGCGGTGGGCTGCTGGGTCTGGAGGCTGCAAAAGGACTCGTGAATCTTGGAATGGACGTTACGGTAGTCCATCTGATGGAGGATTTGATGGAGCGGCAGCTGGACCGCAGCGCCTCCTCCATGCTTCAAGCTGAGCTTGAACGTCAAGGTGTGAAATTCGCTATGGGTAAGCAAACCGTGGAATTAACAGGTTCGCACCGGGTAGAAGGCTTGCGTTTCAGCGATGACAGCAGCCTGGAAGCCGAGTTCGTTGTGATGGCAGTGGGGATTAAGCCGAATGTGGCAGTAGCCAAAGACAGCGGCATCGAAGTGAACCGTGGAATCGTGGTCAATGATTACCTGCAGACCTCCATGGACAATGTGTATTCCGTAGGCGAATGCACCGAACACCGGGGAGTATGTTACGGCTTGGTAGCACCGCTGTTCGAGCAGGGAATGGTTCTGGCGAAACATCTGTGCGGAGTAGATTCGAATCCTTATGAAGGTTCTGTAGTTTCTACGAAGCTGAAGATTTCCGGAGTGGATGTATTCTCTGCCGGAGAATTCATTGAATCCTTTGAACATACTGTCATTTCCGCCAAAGATGAATGGAAGAGAACCTACAAGAAGATTTTGCTTAAAAACAACGTTATTGTCGGTGCGGTTCTCTTCGGGGACGTAACGGAATCGGCTAGCCTTCAAAAGCTGGTGAAGCAAGGGGCCGAAATGACGGACGAAATCTATGCAGAGGTTATGGGAACCGGCTGCTGCGGCAGCGGAGAGAAGAAGGGAATGTCTGTTGAAGCGATGGCGGACGAAGAGATCGTCTGCGGTTGCAACGGTGTAACTAAGAAGGCGATTGTGGATGCCGTTACTGAGAATGGCTTCACTACGGTAGATGAAATCAAAGCCTGCACAGGGGCTACCCGTTCCTGCGGCGGCTGTAAACCGGTGGTCGAGCAGATTCTGCAGTTTGTCCTCGGTGACAGCTTCCAGCAAAGTGAGAAACAGGGCATCTGCGGATGCACCTCGCTCAGCCGCGATGAGATCGTAGCCGAGATTGAAGCGAAGGGACTGTCAACGACTAAGGAAGTGATGAACGTCCTCGGTTGGAAGCAGGAAGAGGGCTGCTCCAAATGCCGTCCGGCAATCAATTACTATCTCGGCATGCTTCACCCGGATACCCATGAAGACGAGAAGGAATCCCGTTTCGTCAATGAAAGAATGGGCGCGAATATCCAGAAGGACGGAACCTATACGGTCATCCCGCGCATGTATGGCGGTGTAACGACTCCGGAGGATTTGAAGAAAATCGCTGATGTCTCGCTTAAATATGATGTGAAAGTCGTTAAAGTTACCGGCGGTCAGCGTCTGGATCTTATCGGCGTGAAGAAGGAAGACCTCCCTAAGGTGTGGGAAGAGCTGGATATGCCGTCCGGTTACGGTTATGCGAAATCGCTTCGCACGGTGAAGACTTGTGTCGGTTCGCAGTTCTGCCGCTTCGGTACACAGGATTCGATGGGCTTGGGAGCACTCATGGAGCGCAAATATGAACGCCTTGATTTCCCGGCCAAGTTCAAAATGGCGGTTAACGGTTGTCCGCGCAACTGTGCGGAATCCTGCACGAAGGATATTGGCATTGTAGGCAACGACGGAGGATGGGAAGTGTTCATCGGTGGAAATGGCGGAATTAAGCCGCGCATTGCTGACTCCTTCTGCAAAGTGAAAACGGACGAGGAATTAATCGAGGTATGCTCCGCTGTTATGCAGTATTACCGTGAAACCGGCATTTATCTGGAAAGAACTTCGGAATGGGTGGAACGTATGGGTCTTGAGAATATCCAGAACGTTATTCTAGGCGATGAAGCATTCCGTAAGGAACTGGCGGCACGGATTGATTTTGCCCTGACCCAGGTAACCGATCCTTGGAAAAAAATGCTGAATGACAACGACACCCGCACGGCCTTGTTTGAAGAAACACGCGTTTTTTAGTTAGATGAATCCAAAAGGAGAGAGGATCATGGGATTAACGAAACAAGAGTATGCAGTGGGTTCAGTGCAGGACTTCCTGCCGCGAATTGGCCGTGTGGTCAATGCGGGGGATATGGAAATGGCGGTATTCCGCACTTCTGGCGGAGCATTCTACGCTGTGGCGAACAGTAACCCTCACCCCAAAGGGGGGCCGCTTGCGGAGGGCATAGTTTCCGGATTTTACTTATACGACCCGCTATATGATTGGAAAATCGACCTCCGCACTGGTGAAGTGCAAGCACCGGACCGGGGTCAAGTTACTACATTTCCTGTCACCATTGACGGAGACACAGTAAAAGTTAGTTTATAAATCGCGGTTATGAACTTGATAAGAAAAGGTGGAGTTATATGTTCACGCAGAACGTAGAAGCAATTGTAGAAACAGCTGTAGGCAAACGCGATAAAATGAACGAAAGTCTCTCCCGGTATTTCCTCGCGGCGCTGCTCGCAGGGGCGTACGTGGGTATCGGTATCATCCTTATCTTCTCACTCGGTGCTCCACTGGCAGCAGCCAAATCTCCGTTCCAGCCGCTTGTTATGGGAACATCCTTTGGTATCGCTCTGACGCTGGTGGTATTTGCAGGCTCGGAGCTGTTCACAGGCAATAATATGTTCTTCACCGTAAGTACTCTTGCCGGAAGAACGTCGGTTTGGGATACGCTGAAGAACTGGATTCTTGTCTTTGTCGGTAATGTCGTCGGAGCAGTAATTCTGGCGCTGCTGATCCGCGGAACCGGATTATTCAGTGCCGCACCACCTGAGCATCTGATCTTTGCAGCAGCGGCCAAAAAAATGAGTCTCCCGTACTCCGAGCTGTTCTTCCGCGGTATCCTCTGTAACTGGCTGGTCTGCCTGGCGCTATGGATGTCCTCCCGCGCCAAGAGTGAAACGGCTAAGCTGGTGTTGATCTGGTGGTGTCTGTTCGCCTTTATCGCCAGCGGCTATGAGCATAGTGTTGCGAATATGACGCTGCTAAGCGTAGCTGTTCTGCTGCCGAACCATCCGGAAACAATCACGATTGCAGGCTGGCTGCATAACATGATTCCGGTCACTTTAGGCAATATCGTTGGCGGCAGTATCTTCGTCGGAATGGCATATTGGCTGATTTCTCCGGTACGGGGGAAGAAGCAGTAACAAGAAGGGACAACATGTAATATTACCTATTCCCGGGTACACAAGATCCCATCTGGATAAGCTGGGACTTCAGATGCAACCAAGTAGATCAACACGCTCATTCCGGTTACAATCCGGACTGGGCGTGTTTTTTTGTATGCATAAGATCGTTCATTCTTACATGAAATCGTTGATTAGTGCAATTGTAATGATTTGGGTATAGAGGTAGCATTTAAAATGTAAACGCTTCTATTAGTGGAATTCATTTGAAGAGGTGATCACAACAGGATCCTAGGACAGGCTACCCCAATTTTATTAATAATAAGGAGGATTAGTACTACAATGAAATGGCAATTCAAGAGCCAAAGACCACAACGAACGCGAATTCTGGCATTTTCACTGGTTGTATTCATGCTGCTGGGTCTGGTGCCTTTAGCCCCGGCCCCAGCCCATGCAGCTACTTCTTATCTTCTCTCCCTGGACCGGCCCGCTTATGCTTCGGGGACAGAAGGCAATAACACGCCCGATCTGGCCTTTGACGGCAATACGGCAACCCGCTGGAGCAGTGCATGGGGAGCGGATCCTAACTGGGTTTACGTCGATTTAGGTGCCAACGCCACGGTAGACCGGGTAGTCCTCCGCTGGGAAGGCGCTTATGGTAAAGCGTATAAGATCCAGACATCTAACGATGAATTAGTCTGGAATGATATCTACTCCACCACAACAGGTGATGGTGGAGTAGATGACATCACGCTTAGCGGAACCGGACGGTATATCCGTCTACATGCTACCCAACGTTCACTTGCCGCATATGGCATTTCTCTCTTTGAGTTCGAAGTATACGGAACAGGCGGTGTGAATACACCTCCTCCGGTGCTTGGCCCGAACGTTGCACTGAACAAACAAGCCACGGCTTCTTCCTACCAGGTTGCGGATTATCTGCCGCCGAATTCCACGCTGCCGTCTCTTGCTTTTGACGGCAACACCACGACGCGGTGGTCGTCCAATGCGACCGACAACGAATGGATTTATGTGGATTTAGGCAGTATCCGTACCCTCGGCAGAATCATCCTCATGTGGGAAGCGGCTGCCGGAAGAACATATGATATTCAAGTGTCCAATGATAGCACCAACTGGACGACAGTGTATCGTGAAATGCATGGCGATGGCGGCACGCTGAATCTCCCGATTTATGCCAGCGGCCGTTATGTACGGATGAAGGGGATTAGCAGAGCCACATCCTTCGGCTATTCACTTTTCGAATTCCAGGTCTATGATTATGTGACAGGGGATGCGAAACCTACGTACACCATTCCTGCTCTGCCGGTTCTTTCAACGGTAGCCGTTGGACAAGGCAGCTATGCTGTGAACGATATGTCCATCCCGCAACCTAAATATCCTGCCTACAAGTCTGACAGCCTGACGACGCCGCTGCCTTCCAATGACTGGTGGCAGTCCATTATGATCAACAAGCTTGGCAACGGAATCATTACTCTTCCGCTGAAATCCAAGTATACGAAGCAAGGGCTTAGTGTGCTGAATCCTGGTGCCGGATCTGTGAGCACTAATGGGCAGACACAATCAGCGGCTGGACCGGCTGATCTGTATTTGACAGCGAACAATATTAACACTGCTTCCATGTCGAACCGCATCACTGGTTATGGCGACTGGTCTGCTGATGTTGTGCTGAGTGACGGCGCCACGGAGAAGATGAAGACGACCTTCATTAAAGGGTCTCCGTATCTGTTCTCCACGTTCAGCGATCCTACAAGCCCGGAGCTGTATCTGCCTGCAACCACAAGATTTTTTGATGATAACAACAACACGATTCTGACCACGGACGGCGCCACGCTGACAGCGGATCATATCGGTATTGAAATCACAAATCTGGACGGCTCTGCGACTCCGGTAACTGTGAAACGCATCTATGGTGTGTTCGCACCGTCGGGCTCTACCTTCAAGAAAGTTGGCGCTAAAGTAAAAATCACGCTGGGCGGAGGACAGAACTACCTGTCGCTTGCAGCAATGCCGGGCGTTTCAAACCTGAACTACTTCTATCAGCACGGTTATGCATTCGTAACCGGCACAGCAGTAACCTATTCTTTTAATGAAGCAACCTCGGATATTACGAGTACTTTTAATGCAACTACTACTGTTAAGCGATCCGGCTTCTCAGGTACAACGCTGATGGCACAGCTTCCGCATCAATGGAAGGTGACGACTTCCCCGCTGACGGCGATTACGTACCCATCCATCCGCGGCACGATGAAGGTTACTGAAGCCAATTCCTTCACGACTGTCGATAAATTCTACGGCATTGTGCCGCAGTTCACCGAGCCGGGAGATTCCACTTATTCCCGTGCGACACTGCGCCAATACCTGGCCATTCTGGATACCGATACTTCGACTGACTTGATGAAAGCCGATGCCTATTGGCAGGGCAAGAAGCTGCATCCTCTTGCGATGGGTGTGCTGATTGCCGATCAAATTGGAGACACGGCGTACAAGAATCTGTTCCTGTCCCGTATGAAAACCATTCTGTCCGACTGGTACACCTATACCTCTGGTGAATCTGATTATTATTTTGACTATAATACCGATTGGGGCACATTGATCTACAAGAACAGTGAGTTCGGCGCTAACGCCGGCATTACGGATCATCACTTTACTTACGGGTATTACGTGTTCGCTTCCGCAGTTCTTGCAACCTATGATCAGGATTTCCGCAACAAATACAGCGGCATGATTGACCATTTGGTACGCGATTATGCGAATCCGTCCAAAACCGATCCGCTGTATCCGTTCCTGCGCAACTTTGACGTCTATGAAGGACATTCATGGGCCGGCGGTTATGCGGATAACGACGACGGCAACAACCAGGAAGCTGCCGGTGAATCGCTGTTCGGCTGGGTTGGCCAATTCATGTGGGCGAAACTAAGCGGCAATACATCGTTCCGCGATACAGCCATCATGGGCTTCACGACTGAACTTAAGGCTGTAGAGCAATACTGGTTCAACTATGATCAGGATAACTGGCTGCCTGCTTATTTCCACAAGTCGGTAGGTCAAGTCTATGGAAGCTCAAACTTCTTCGGCACCTTCTTTAACGGTAATCCGGTCTATGTCTATGGCATTCACTGGCTGCCAACAGCTGAATATTTAACAAGCTATGGCTTTGACAAGGCCAAGGCTGCTACTCTGTACAACGGCTTCGTAAGTGATAATGCCGGTCCTGAAACCGACTGGTATCATATCGTCTGGCCGATTCAGGCGCTCAGCGACTCTCAGGCTGTACTAAATAAATGGAATGCATCACTTCCGCAGCAAAATGAGCTGTTCAATACCTATTGGTTCGTGCACAGCTTAGCTGATCTGGGTGGCCGCACTAAAGAAATTTGGGCTACCGGAGGCGCTACGGCAACCGTCTACAAAAAAGGAACGGTCTACCGTGCGCTGGTCTGGAACCCGACTGACGCTCCGGTTACTGTAACTTTCCGTAACGCAGGCGGTACAACAGGTTCTGTTCTTGTACCTGCTAAAGCCCTGGTTAAGGCTGACCCAACGAAGGTAAACGTCATTATTGGCGGCGGTACCACTCCTCCGGAGACCGGTACGAACCTGGCGCTGAACAAGTCGGTTACGGCATCGGCCAACCCGATCACCCCGGCTGCACTAGCGGTGGACGGAGATGCAGGCACACGCTGGGAATCACAACAGAAGGTGGATCCGCAATTTATTCAAGTCGATCTTGGATCAGCACAAACCGTGAACCGCGTCGTACTGAAATGGGAAGGCGCATATGCGAAGTCTTATACAGTCGAAGTATCGGCGAACGGTACAAGCTGGAATACAGTGTACTCTACGACCACAGGTGATGGCGGCGATGATGAAATCACATTCACCTCTGCAAGCGCAAGATATGTCAAAGTGAATGGCACTGAGCGTGGAACACCTTACGGATATTCGCTCTGGGAGTTCAGTGTTTATGGCGACGGAACGGCCCCACTAACAGCACCTGCACTTACGGCTGACACCACTCAGAACAATGTAGGCCAGCCGATCGATATTACATTTACCGACAATACTGCCTGGAGAGGCGCAGTTAATGCGGTAAAAGTGGATGGAACCGCTGTTGCTGCGGCTCAATATTCGTTGACCGCAGGTAAGATCACCTTGAACGCATCTGCGTTCCCTACCTCCAAGACCTATACCGTTACGATCTCGGCAACAGGCTATTCGGATGCTTCGGTGCAGCAGGTTGTCGGCGCAGGGACTACCGTTAATCTTGCGCTGAACAAGTCGGTAACAGCATCGGCTAATCCAATTACGCCGGCTGCACTTGCGGTAGACGGTGACCCTGGCACACGATGGGAAACTGTGCATGCCGTTGACCCGCAATGGATTCAGGTGGATCTGGGCTCGGCTCAAACCATCAGCCGCGTCGTTTTGAACTGGGAGGGTGCCTACGCCAAGTCTTACACTGTTGAAATCTCAGCCAACGGCACGAACTGGCAAAGTGTATATTCGACAACCACCGGAGACGGCGGAAATGACGAAGTTACCTTTGCAGCAACCAGCGCGAGATATGTCAAGGTTACGGGTACAGTTCGCGGCACCCAATACGGTTATTCGCTTTGGGAGCTTTCGGTTTACTAAGTAAATGGGTATTCAAAGAGGCTGTCCGCAGGTTTTGCGGGCAGTTTCTTTTTGTACTGTTCTATTGATTTCCCGTTGATATAGTAAAGTAATCGTTAATCGCTCTTGTAGAAGCAATCTCCTATCAAATGTAAAATTAAGACATCAAATATATGAAATGGTGATGCTATGGATCAAAGAAAAATGTCGCAGCTTGTGAACACCCCTACAATGCTGACGGAACAGCCGAAGGTCAAAAGCAACGGGTTGTGGAGCAGATTCGCAAGGCAATGGGATTATCAATTAATGATCCTACCTTCACTGCTTTTTCTGCTGATATTCAGTTATATTCCGATGTGGGGCGTAGTCTTGTCCTTCAAAGAGTACAATCTGTTTACGGGTTTTATGGACAGTCCGTGGGTAGGAACAATGCATTTCCGCATGCTGTTCGAGTCTCCCGAGTTTTGGAGTATTATCCGAAATACATTCTGCATCAGCCTGCTGAAACTGGCGATCGGCTTCCCGGCGCCCATTATACTGGCGCTCCTGCTGAATGAAGTCAAGAATATCGCATTCAAACGGGTGGTGCAGACCGTTACTTACATTCCGCACTTTCTGTCGTGGGTGGTCGTCTCCGGATTGGTCTTCTCCATGCTGGCGGTTGACAATGGTGCGGTAAATGAGCTGCTGATGAAGATGTCATTGATTGATGAGCCGATCAACTGGCTCTCCACACCAAGTTATTTCTGGGGCATTCTGGTATCGGTCGGAGTCTGGAAAGAGATTGGGTTTGGTTCAATCGTCTATCTGGCAGCGATTGCCGGGATTGATCCTGCACTCTACGAAGCCGCTTCTATCGACGGTGCCAGCAAGTTCAAACAGATCTTCAAGATTACGCTGCCGAGTATTTCACCTGTCATTATCATCTTCCTGATCCTGGGTGTAGGCAATATCCTGAATGCGGGGTTTGAAGATATTTTGCTTCTGACCAAAAACTTAAGCAACGGTATCCTGATGCCCTACGCTCAAACCCTTGATACCTATGTGTACCAGACAGGGATCTTGAATCAGCGGTATTCCTACGCAACCGCAACAGGCCTGCTTAAATCAGTGCTGAGTGTACTGCTGCTGTACATCGCGAACAGTGTTGCGCGCCGGCTTGGCAAATCCAGCTTGTGGTAATTTAAGAAAGGAGGCGAACTTTTGCATTCCAGCCGTTCTGAAAAAATCATGCACGCCGTTATCTACGTGCTGCTTGCACTACTAGCTTTTATGGCATTTTATCCATTCTGGAACTCGCTCGTGATTTCGTTCAATACGGGTTCAGATACGTCAATTGGCGGAGTGACCTTCTGGCCGCGCGTCTTCACTCTGGAGAACTATAGAATCGTATTTAAGGAAGATGCAATTTTCCAGGCATACCTGATCACGCTGCTTCGTACGGTGCTTGGAACTGCACTCTCGATGTTCTTTACATCACTATTTGCTTATGGTTTGTCCAAGAAAGGGATCATCTTCAAGAAAGGCTATATGCTGTTCTGTATTTTTACCATGTATTTCAGCGGTGGCCTCATTCCTTACTTTATCCTGATCTATCAAATGCACTTGTACAACACGTTCTGGTTCCTGCTGATCCATGGTATGGTGAGCGTGTACAATATGATTATCTTCCGCACCTTTTTCATGGAGCTTCCCGATGGTCTAGAGGAGTCGGCCCGTATTGACGGGTGCTCGAATTTCGGGGTATTCTTCCGGATCGTACTTCCGATCTCAGGTCCTGTTATGGCTACACTCGGTTTGTTCACGGCGGTAGGACTGTGGAATGACTGGTTCACACCAGCGATCTTCATCAATAACCAGAACCTGATCCCGCTTCAAACGCTGCTCGTGCAGATCATTAATGCAGGGGCAACCGCAAGCCTGATGACGAATCTGAACAGCTATGCGCAGAGCATGGTGCAGAACACGGTTACGGTAAAAGCGCTCCAGATGGCGACGATGATGATCGCTACCCTGCCGATTCTCGCCGTATACCCGTTCCTGCAAAGATATTTTGTCAAAGGCGTAATGGTAGGTTCACTAAAGGAGTAGTAAGTGATTATAAGCGGCTGCTAAGCGGCGGCGGCTTGTGATAAATGAGCACAATCAAGAGAGGGGAAAGGGTATGAAGAAAAGTAAATGGGGTCAGTTGCTGCTGGCAGGGATTCTCAGTACAAGCCTGCTCGCCGCCTGTTCCAGCAACAACAATGAAGGAGCGAATGCTCCTGCAGAAACCGCAGCACCGACTGCGCAGAATACCGAAACCGCTTCACCTAGTCCTGAGACAGCTGCTGAAGGTTTGGTGGCATCGGTGAAACCGGTCAACTTCACGACTTTTGTCAACTATGACTGGTATACAGCCCCAACCTGGGCACAAACGCCGCAAGGCAAATGGATTACTGAGAATTTGAAGGTTACCCTGGAACCGGTTCAATCCAACGGTGCTGCCGCGCAAAAGCTGAATGCAATGATCGTATCCAATCAGCTCCCGGATGTAATCGTAACCGACCGTGGTAAAGACGTAGAACGTCTGCAAAAGGCAGGGAAATTGGTAGCTCTTGATCCTTACCTGGAGAAATATCCGCAATTTGTGGAAGCCGTTGGTGAAGAAACAATCAATATGCTGCGCAGCGACGACGGCAAGCTGTACCAGATTCCGAACTGGTATATCAGCGGAGATAACGGGAACGGCAACGCCGGCTATATCGTAGAGAAGAAGACTTACAAAGCGCTTGGTTCTCCGAAGCTGGAAACCTGGGCCGATCTGGAAGCTTACCTCAAGCAGGTAAAAGAAAAATTCCCGGACCTGATTCCGCTTGATTTCGGTGAAGTCCGTGACGGCGAAGTACAAATGCTGGGTATGAACTATAGCGGTGCAGCTGATGACCGTACGCCTGGCTTCATTTCCCCGGGATCCGGTCAAGTCTTCGGTGTTCCAAACGGCGCTGAACTGACTTCCATTTACAAGGATCAGGCGTTTAAGGATGCGGCGCTGTATTCCAGCAGTCTGTTCCGTCAAGGTTTGACTTCGCAGGATATGTTTAACCAAACCCGCGATCAAATTCTGGAGAAGCTGAAGACCGGTAAAATCGCTGTATTTGGCGCTTATGACGCTGTTGTAGAAGGCATCGGCCGCGAAGCGAACAACCTGCTCTCCGCCAAAGATCCAGAAGCCGGTTACATGACGATCTGGCCATTGCACAAAGATGGCGTGAATAAAGATAAAGTCTACCCTTCGGGCTTTAACCGTCTGGGCTGGAACGTGAACGTGATTACAACCAGCGCCAAAGATCCGGAAGCCATTTTCTCCTACATGAACTGGGCTACAAGCCCTGAAGGACAGCAGATTATTTTCTTCGGACCGCAAGGATTGTTTTATGATAAAGTAGAAAATGGAGTTCCAATTCCAAATGATGCCTATATCAACCGTGATCTGAAGAAATATGATGAAATGAAAATCGGCGAATTCAACTGGTACGGCAATACTTCTTATGTTGACGCCACTAAGGCTGAGCGTGAAAAGCTGCTTCCTTCGGAAGCGCAGGACTGGACGACGATGTCCCAAGCCAGCATCACGTTCAAAACCTCGAAGAACATGACGGAGTTCTCCAACCTGGATCCGGCTCCGAACTCAGAAGAAGGTATCATCCTTCAGCGCTTGAAAGACTACTATGTACAGCTTGTTCCAAAGATTTTCTTCGCGAAGAGCGACGAGGAAGTTAACAAGCTGATCGAAGATGCCGATAAGGAATCTGCGAAGATGGGTTATGACAAGCTGCTGAAATGGAAGACCGAAAGATGGCAAGGTAACCTCCAAAAAATCGGAGGACAATAAGTCAGCTATAGCACAGAGGACTGAGGGATACGATTTCGTACCCTCTTTTCCGCATGAAGGGGGCTAGCGATGATGTTCAAGGCTGTACTCGTGGATGATGAAGTGTATGATCTGGAGGGATTGCGGCGGCTTATACCCTGGAATACGCTGGGGATCGAAGTCATGTGCAGTGAGAACAAACCGCTTGCAGCCCTGAAATATATCGAAAATCATGAAGTCGATCTGCTGATTACCGATATTAAGATGCCGGTCATCTCCGGTCTTGAGCTGTCACGCAGAGCACTTGAATTTAATCCGGCTCTGAAAACGGTGTTTATCAGCGGTTATCAGGATTTCCAATATGCCAAAACAGCGCTTGATCTGAAGGCCTATGCCTACATCCTTAAACCAGTGGATGATGAAGAGATCATTACTGTACTGCGTGGTGCCGTAGGCGAACTAAAGAACGAACGATTGAAGAAAAAGGAAGAAGTCACGAGCATCGCCTCTTTCGATTTTATCGAAAATGATATTCTGCAGCATTTGCTCGAGGGGACTCTGAACCAAGAGACGCTGGATACCTTATTGGCCAAATATCCGCTCGACCTCGTCTTTACGAGTGCCTGCGCGGTGCTGATTGAGGCGGATGATGTTCTGCATCGAATGAATATTAACCCTGAAACGGGGCAGCAGGAGCTGGAGAAGCTGACTCAATTCATTGGTACCCGGATCCGCGACAATGATCTTGGCAGATTCTGCTCTCTGAACCGCTCCCAAATCGGACTTATCTATACAGCACCACTCGATACCCTGGAGAAGCATCTGGAGCAACTGGTGAAGGATGTGCGTGAAGGGACTAGCTTCACAGTTACAATTAGCTTTGGCAGCCCCGTACCGGCACCGGCTCAGCTCTCGGTCTCATTTTCGCAGGCTAAAGCACTAATGAACGGTAAAATGTTTATCGGGAAGAACCGTGTTATTCCTCGTGCTATGAGCAAACCAGGGATCACCAAAGACGTCAAAGATTTGAGTGTGGTGCTGGAGGCGATGTTTGGCGCAATGGCAGGGTACAGGCTGATCGGTATTTGTGATTGCATTGATGAACTGTTTGAAGTGGCCGCTGAATTTAAGCATCCCGTTAAGGTCTATAACTTCTCCATACATATTGCCTCGCGGCTTGAAGCCTATCTGGGCACACTGAACGAAACCTATGAAAGTCTGCTTGGATGGGGGATTACGAGCATGGATGTCATCCAGCAGCTGGAGACGGTTGAGGATATTAAACGATGGCTCCGTAATGTACTCTTTCAAATATCGGAAATCCTGTTCATGAAAAAGCAGCACCGGAACCGGCGTTTGATCGAGCATATTGAAACGTTTATCCGGGATAAAATGGCTGAGAATTTAACGCTTCGTGAGGTTGCGAACCATTTCGCTTATTCTCCTAACCATCTAGGGGTTCTGTTCAAAGAACATACCGGGGAGAGCTTTAATGAATATTTGCTCCGGATCCGTATGGAGAAAGCCATACGTCTGCTGGATCAGCATCAATATAAAATATATGAGGTCGCCGATATGGTCGGTTATAAGAATATCGCCTATTTCAGCAGACAATTCCGTGAGTTTTTCAACATTACGGCTGGCGACTATAGAAAGCAGAGTTGATCGATATCAGACGATTTTCGTTCTCTTTTATACCGATAGGTTACAAATTGCTGATCTCCTATCTTCTGCTTGTCTTGACGCCGGTTATCGTGATCGGAAGCTATTCCTATGTTTCATCCGTTCGCTCCATTGAAGAACAGGCCCGCAATAATCTGGAGGTAGCGGTGCGGCAGATCGGCAACAACGTCGATTACAGGATCAAGGACATCACCCGCAGCTCGGACGAAGTCTATACCGACCAGGCATTATCCAGATTTCTGACAGGGTATCATTCCGGTTGGGAGAAATACAGCATTATGTCGCAATATGTAATTCCAAGGCTGGAGAATGCGGCGAGCCTTCCTTCTGAAGAGGTTAAGCTGTCGATTTACGTGGACAATCCGGACATCAGTGAATATTACTATAACGATACTGCGAACAGCACAAGAGGCGGCCGTCAATTCTCGCTGTATCATTCCACACGAATTCAAAATGAACCATGGTATAAATCACTGAGACTGCATTACGGTTCCTATGATTGGAAGCAGGTCGAGAACGATAAAGTCAGCGGCAATATTTCATATTTCAGACCTTTGATCAACTACGATACACTGCAGCTAAACGGCCTGATTAAAATGACAGTGAATATGAAAAAAATCTTCACCGATGTGGAATCCGGCGATCTTGGCGAGAAAAGTGTACTCTTCATCGTGGATGAGCAGAACCGGCTGCTGTTCTCCAGCTCCCGCAATGATAACGATCCGGTAACCTTATCCGATTCTTCCTTGGGTATCATTACCCGGCCGGCGTCCTATATGGAAATTAAACACAGTATCGCTAACATGCCAGCCAGCATCGTTGCCTGGGTCCCTTATTCATCCCTTCAGGAAAAAGCGGACAAGGTCCGCAATGTGACGATTGCCGTTTGTGTTCTGAGCCTCCTCGTTCTGTCGTTGATCAGCTTAATGATGTCACAGTATTTCTCACGTCGGTTTTTGAATCTGGTGTCTTCATTAAGGTCTTTCAAGGAAGGGAATTTCCACAAGCGGATGCCTGTTCAGGGCAATGATGAGTTCTCGGAGATTGGCAGCGCCTTTAATGATATGGCATCTACGATCCAGCGGCTGATCGATGAAGTGTATATTAGCAATCTGGAGAAGAAGGAGACAGAGCTGCAGGTACTGCATTCACAGATGAATCCGCATTTCCTGTACAATACCTTCTCTTCGATCAGCAGGATGGCCAAGCTTGGGGAAATTGACAAACTGCATGAGGTCATTCGTGCCTTGGCCCGTTTTTACCGCCTGACACTTCATCACGGGGAACGGATCATCCCGATTGAGCAGGAGATTGGAATCGTGGAGTCATATCTGGATATCCAGCGGATCAAAAATGCCGACCGGATTAACGTGAGATACGAAGTGGCTCCCGAGGTGCTGCCATATGAGACCGTAAAGTTTATTCTTCAGCCGTTTGTCGAGAACACGCTGGAGCATGCCTGGTACGATGATGAAATAACGGTTGTAATCCGCGCTTATTTGAGGGACAACAAGATTTATTTAGAAGTCGAAGATAACGGGCTCGGAATGAAACAGGAAGTTATCGAAGGGGTACTGAATCCTGCGGATAAAGGAATCGGGTATGGCATCCGCAATGTGGATCAGCGCATCAAGCTGCAGTACGGAAGAGAATACGGTGTCCATATTCAAAGTTCACTGGGTGAAGGGACCCTGGTCCGAATTTGTTTTCCGGTCTGCAAAAGGGCAGAGAAACCGGAGGAAATGTGAACGCTGTAACCTGACCAGCAGACATTTCTCTCCTTACGGGCCCTCCATGTATGAACTTTCGATCTATTAACAAAAGCTTGGCGCGAGGCCGGCGAAACACTGCCGGCCTTTTTGCTATGGGGAGTCTTTAGTGGAAGAATTAACTCGTCCCGCATAAAAAAAGACACCCTGTAAGGGTGCCTTTGACCACTCTATTAACATTTCAAATAATAACTGGGCCATATATGTTTCAGTGAGGAGAATAGAGGGTAATGTAATTAAGAAATTAGATCCGGCAAATCTCGTTAGGACATAATTCGCAGTGGCAGATATCTTGAAGCATGGAGAGATCTTTAATAACAATCATGCCATTCTCATATTCTACAGCGTCTTTTTTCCGCAGATCACTGAGCATACGGTTTACGCTTTCACGGGTAGCACCGATCATGTTCGACAAATCTGTATGAGTAATCTTCTTGTTGATAAGAATGCTGTCGCCGTTCTTTTCGCCGTACGTATTGCCAAGACGAATCAAGGTGGAGCAGAGTGCACCGGGTTTGCCGTACATCATCAAATCACGGAACTTGGTCTGGGTCAGACGGTGGTGGATACCCATCCATTTCATAAAGTCAATGGCGAAATCGCAATGCTGGCAGATCAGAATCTCCAGATCCTTCTGCTCGATCACGCCAACTTCGCTTTCCTCGATGACTTCCGCAGTGAAGCTGTGCTTCGTGCTGAAGAACGGGTCAGCTTGGCCAACCATATCACCGGATTGATACATGTACAGAATGAGTTCTTTGCCTTCGTCTGTAGATTTAGTTAATTTCACGCGTCCACGTTTGATATAAAACAGTTTATCCGAGAAATCGCCTTCCCAGAACAGGTGTGATCCTTCCGGGACCATGCGCTCTTTCATTGTGACCAGAAGCCTGTTAAAGTTCTGTTCGGAGAAACAGTTTGTATTTCCGCGGGCTTCGATAACATTATAATGTTCTTTCATAATCGACATCCCCTTTATTCCCTCAGTTTTTCAGTAAATTTTAAATTAATTATACATTGAAATTCCTCTTTATGGGTAATTATTTTTCGTAAAAAGTGTCGAAATTATAACATTGTGATAATTTTCACTTCAAAAGTGTGAGATTTAATATGATTTTTGGAATTTCTGGAGTATAGAAGACCTGTTTTCAGCCGGAATCAAGCCATCCCTACATTATTCAAGAATAATGTGAGGATGGCTTTTTGTTTGTCTACTACCTTTATCAACTTCGTAAAAATAGACATAAAAGGCATACAGCACGACATTGGCTCCGCCTTGCCCTGACGATATCCTAGGGAGTGAGCGCCCGGCGAATCGAAACTTCGCAGTCGTGGGCGGGACAACTTGAGGGAGAAGGAGAAATCATACATGGCTAAAGTAGCGGACAAATATTTAAAAGTAGATCCGTGGGCAATAATTGAGGAGGGCTTTCATCCGGAACGGAACCGGACCTCGGAATCTATTTTTTCACTCGGAAATGAATACATGGGTGTACGCGGTTACTCGGAAGAGGGGTACGGAGGCGACACACTGCTCGGGAGCTATTTTAACGGATTAAATGAACAACATGATATCGGGAAGCACTACAAAGGCATCATTACTTCCCTCCGTTATATGGTGAACTCGGTGGATTGGCTGTACACGCGCATTACCGTAGATGGCGAGAGACTTGATCTGGAGCACAGCAGCATTTCCGGCTTCAGCCGGAAGCTTGATTTCCGCAGCGGTACGTACCGCAGAGAGCTGATCTGGCATATCGGGAACGGCAAGGATCTGAAGGTAACTTTCACCCGTCTGGTCAGTATGACCATGTCTCATCTCGGACTGCAGCAAGTTGAGTTCCAGCCGCTTAATTTCTCCGGAGAAGTGAAGATTTGTTCCGGGCTGGATTTCGGCATCATTCACGAAGAGCAGGGCAAGAATCTCTGGAACGGTCTGAGAAGCGGTGAGTCAGAGGGCGTAACAGCCATAATGGCCAGCACGTTGACAACAGGCAACAAGCTGTTCTCCACATTCACACTGCAATCGCCGCAGCCGCTTGAGCTTACACTGGTGGAGCGGGAAAAGTTTATCGGACAGGATTTTAAACTTACTCTGACTGAGGGCGAGACCACACATTTCACCAAGCTGGCTGTTAACTGTGCCGATACTGATTCCCTCCGTACTGCAGACGAGCTGTGGGAAGAAGGAATGAAGCTGGCTGCAACAGCCGGGAAGCTGGATGAGAATGCCGTATTTGCAGAACAGTCTGCTTATTGGAGCGGAATCTGGGAGACCAGTGATATCGTTATCGAAGGAGATCCTGAGAACCAGCAAGGTATCCGGTTCTGTATATTCCAGCTGTACCAGACTTACCACGGCGACCATCCGGGATTTAATATTGGAGCTAAAGGTCTGACAGGCGAAGTCTACCGCGGCCTTGCGTTCTGGGATACGGAGTCCTACTGTCTTCCATTCTATATTTTCAATAATCCGAAGGCTGCTAAAAGCCTGCTCGAATTCAGATATAAGACCCTCCCTGAGGCCATGGCGCGCGCGAAAGAAGTGGACTGTGAGGGCGCCTGCTACCCGATTGCAACGATTGACGGAAGTGAAAGCTGTGATCTGTGGCAGCACTCCAATCTGCAGCTGCATGTCGGAACGGCGATTTCCTATGGAATCTGGCATTATGTCAACATTACCGGAGACAAGGAATTCCTCTACAGCAAAGGTGTGGAGATGCTCATTCAGATCAGCCGGTTCTATGCGACACGAGGACAGTGGGGACAACGCACCGGTGAATACGGATATTTCGGCGTCATGGGACCCGATGAATTCCAGCTTATGGTCAACAACAACTGCTACATCAACCTGATGGCGAAAAAATCCTTCGAATTTGCCCTGGAAAGCATCCGTGAGATGAAGGTGGCTCAGCCTGAAGAGTTTAAACTTCTGGCAGCCAAAACCAGGCTGATCGAAGACGAGCTAGCAGACTGGAACAAAAAAGCCGAGCTGATGAAAATTCCGCAAGACCCGGAAACCGGCGTATACGAGGAGCATGACGGATTCTTTGATATGCCGCACATGGATATCCACTCTATACCAGTGATCGAATTCCCGCTCTATTCGAACTGGTCTTATGACCGTCTATACCGCTATGACATGATTAAACAGCCGGATGTGCTGATGTTCATGTTCTTGTACAGCGGACAGTTCACTAAGGACAACAAACGGGCCAACTATGAATACTACGAACCAAGATGTATCCATGAGTCTTCCCTGTCACCGTCAATTCACTCCATTCTGGCAGCAGAGATTGGTAAACATGAAGAAGCCTACACATTCTTTGAGTTCGCCACCCGCCTGGATCTGGATAATTATAACCGTAATACCCGTGAGGGATTGCATACGACTTCCATCGCTGCTGCCTGGATGAACATTGTATATGGCTTTGGCGGTATGCGCTCAGATGGTGCAAAACTTTCGTTCCAGCCTTCCTTACCGGACAAGTGGACCTCCTACAGTTTCCAGGTATTGTATAACGGTACACTCCTGCGTATTGTAGTAGACAAGACTAAAGTGAGCATAAAAGCTCTTTCGGGAGGCACTACTGACATCATTGTGTACGGAGATTTAGTTACGGTGGACTCTTCCGGCGTCGAACTTGATCTTGTAGAAGGGATGATGGCGAATTGAATTGGATCGTCAAGGAATCAGCTTTTGACAAGGAACGTATAACGACTAACGGTAACAAATATATGATCGGCAATGGTTATATGGGATACCGCGGGACACTGGAGGAGTTCAGGAAGGAGCAACTGGTTGCCGTTACGCTGGCCGGATTATATGACAAAGCCGGAGACAAGTGGCGCGAGCCGGTAAATGCTCCTAACGGATTGTTCACCACCGTAACCTGCGACGGAGTACTGCTGAGCTTGCTGGAACATGAAGCGGCGACACACAGCCAGGAGCTGGATATTCAAAAAGGCATTCACCGCCGTAAAACGGTCTACAACACTGCGGGTGGAGAGGTTGCATTTACCGCAGAGCGTTTTGCGAGTATGAATGACCTTCATCTGCTTGTAAGCAAGCTTACCCTCAGCACCTCCCATGATTGCCAGTTTGTAATTCGGACCGGAATTGATGGAGAGGTCTGGGATATTAACGGGCCCCATTTGAAAGACCAGCAGGGAATACAAGCAGGGGATATACTGATTTCTTCAGCAATTACGGGAGAACTTCAAGTGCCTGTTGCGGTTGCAGAAAAGACTGTGCTCCCATTCGGTGAAGAACAAATTGAAGAGTCATCATGCATGCGCCAGATTACCTTCACTGCTCAAGCCGGAGTAACCTATGAATGGTATAAATATGTGACTGTATATAGCGGGCTGGATATTGGTTCTTCACTGCCTGAGGCTGTATCCCAAGCGGCTGAGACAGCCGTTAAGACGGCTTCGAATAAAGGATATGAATCACTTTTGACAGCTCATATTGCAAAATGGGCCGATAAATGGGAAGCATCGGATGTTCTGATTGCAGGAGATGACGAAGCGCAGTTTGCGCTTAGATACAGCATCTATCAGCTGCAGATTATCGCGCCTAGTGAATCAGAGAAAGTCTCCATCCCGGCACGGGGATTGTCAGGACAGGTATATAAGGGTGCAGTATTCTGGGATACTGAGATGTTTATGCTGCCATTCTTCCTGCACAGCGATCCGCATACGGCGCGGAATTTAATGATGTACCGTATTCACACGCTGGAAGGAGCCAAGCGCAAAGCTGCGGAATATGGATTCCTTGGCGCTTTTTATGCGTGGGAGAGCCAGGATTCCGGTGATGATGCCTGTACGCTCTTCAATGTGAATGATGTGTTCACCGGCCGTCCCATGCGGACGTATTTCCGTGACAAACAGGTTCATATCAGTGGCGATGTAGTGCATGGAATATGGCAGTATGTGGAGTTTACGGGTGACGATAGCCTGCTGATAGATGGCGGGGCAGAAGTGATCTGGGAATGCGCACGTTTCTTCTATTCCTATGCCTACTACAATCCCGTGAAAAAGCGTTATGAAATTCTGGATGTCACCGGCCCGGATGAATACCATGAACGGGTCAATAACAACGCGTTCACAAACGCTTTGGTCAAAGAAACTCTGGAGATCGCCCTGAAAACGGCTGACTTGCTGAAAGTCCGGTATCCTGAACGCTACGATGAAGTATCTGCATCCTTTACTGATGGCCCATTCCTTACGGAGTTCCGGGAAATGCTGGAGCAGTTCTATGTGCCGCAGCCGCAGGCTGACAGCCTGGTCATCGAGCAGTTTGACCGCTATTTTACACTTGAAGACGTATCCTTGGCTGATTTGAAGTCCCGCGTGCTGAACAAGCATGAGTACTGGGGCGGTGGGAATGGTCTTGCAACCACCACGAGAATCTTGAAGCAAGCTGATGTGGTGCTGATGCTCAATCTGTTTAAGCACTCCTTCTCCCAAGAGGTGAAAAAAGCGAACTGGGAGTATTATGAGCCGCGCACCGAGCATGGCTCCAGCTTAAGCCCGTGTATCTATGCGCTGGTTGCCGCCGATGTAGGCTCTCCAGACTGGGGTTATCCTTACTTCATGCGGACAGCGACTGTAGATTTAACCGGAGAATCAAAGCAATATGTTGGCGACCTTTATATAGGAGGAACTCATCCTGCGGCTAATGGTGGAGCGTGGATGGCTGCGGTGCTTGGTTTTGCAGGGCTGCATTTTGACGGGGAAGTGGTTCACTTTAATCCTTCGTTCCCTAAACACTGGGAGTCGGTAGAACTTCCGGTTATTCTGCGGGGAGGAAGCTTTAGACTGCACATTACGCGCAAAGAGATTACCATTCATGCCGCTGAAGGCAATACTGTTGAGGTAACCTTTGCCTTTTCCTCCGGACAACGGGAAGTATGCCGGCCTGGAGGGAAGCTGACGCTGCGTGCTGAGAGCGCGATAGTTTAAACTATATATAACAGAGAGGAACTTATACATGCTGCAACATATGAAAGGTGCGATCTTCGATCTGGATGGTGTGATCGTAGATACAGCCAAATACCATTTTCTCGCCTGGCGCTCACTCGCCGAGGAGCTGGGCTTCAATTTTACAGAAGAACATAATGAACGCCTCAAGGGTGTCAGCCGGATGCGTTCATTAGACATTCTGCTGGAAGTTGGAGGAGTGGAACTGCCAGAGGAGACGAAGCTCGCCATGGCTGAGAAGAAAAACCGCCGGTATGTGGAATATATATCGTCACTTGATGAATCTGAGCTGCTACCCGGGGTGAAGAACTACCTGAACGGCCTCAGAGAACAGGGGATTGGTATCGCACTCGGCTCTGCAAGCAAGAATGCCGATTTTATCCTCGATAAACTTAATATCAAAGAATTGTTTGATGTAGTTGTCGATGGTAACAAAGTAGCTCTTGCCAAGCCGGACCCGGAAGTATTCCTCAAAGCTTGCGAGGAACTAAAGCTGGAGCCTTCTGAATGCGTTGTATTCGAAGATGCGGAGGCTGGAGTTCAGGCAGGAAAAGCTGCTGGCATGCAGGTCGTCGGGATCGGCAAACCAGAAGTGCTGAAAGAAGCTGACTTTGTTGTTGCAGGATTGCACGAGATGAATACTCTTGATAGACTGGCCTAATGAGGGAATTATCTTCCTGAAGGAGATATTTCTTTTGAAGAACGTCTATTATAGGGGAAAGTTTGGTGGATAGCTATGGAATCATTGAGATTGTGGGCGGTGGAAGCTCCGGGAGCCCTTGGTACGGATTCTGAGGATATACCTGTCATTGAACCTTATCTCGCCCAAGGAGAAGGTAATGCTGCAGTGGTGATATGCCCTGGAGGCGGGTACGGCATGCGGGCATATCATGAAGGCGAGCCTGTGGCAAGATGGTTGAATACACTTGGTATCTCGGCATTTGTCCTTAGTTACCGCGTGGCTCCTTACCAGTATCCTTGCGCTTTGCAGGATGCCCAGCGTGCCATTCGCACCGTGCGGAACCGTTCTGATGAATACGGGATCGATCCACAAAGAATAGGGATTCTGGGATTCTCGGCCGGTGGCCATTTGGCCTCAACAGCAGGCGTACTGTTCGATGCTGGTAATCCACTATCGTCTGATCCCATCGAGTGGGAGTCCAGCCGCCCGGATTTTATGATTCTCTGTTACCCGGTCATCTCCTTCCAAGACGAATCCGTATATCACGGCGGTTCCAAGGATAACCTGCTTGGCTCCTCGCCGGACCCGGCACTTGTCGACCTGCTGAGCAGCGAACTTCAGGTTGGAGCGGATACCCCGAAGACCTTCCTATGGCATACTTCGGATGATGACGCTGTACCAGTCGAGAACAGCCTGTTATTCGCAGCGGCGCTGCGGAAGCATAACGTTCCCTTCGACCTTCATGTCTATGCCCACGGCAGCCACGGGCTCGGACTTGCCGAAGAGGACAGCCACGTCAGCGGCTGGAGTTACGCTTGCGCCTCCTGGCTTCGCATGAATGGCTACGCAAGATCCTGATTATTAACACTATAACTAATCCATTCAAGAAACGGCCCCATAGAGGTGGCCGTTTCTTTTTGCGTCCACACTATTAGATGGCGATTTTTGCTTCAGTTCGTAAATGGCAGATTCTTTTGTTTGGTTTGCAGATGGCAGTTTGCCTCCATGTGTAAGTAGCAGTTCCTTTTGACTCAGTAAGCTCCTTGCACGACATACACACATCTACGCTTGTACCGATATTACAGGGTTCAAAGGTAAGGTGCTTTCTGCTGTGAGGCTTCATTGCATTTTGTGCAGCAGATTGAGGCTTCATCAGCTCAAATTAGTGTTCTGTTGCATTTTGTACAATAGATTTTCACTTATTGCTCATATCCTATTAAATCAATTGCACCAATTGCAATAGAATCATTATTTTTCCTGAATTGGCCCGATTCTGTTGCACAGAATACAACAGATACCAACCATGAAATACTCAATGTTGTCCTTTCTCTGCCGAAGTTCGGCAGAACTCTCTAACTGAGCATTATCCAGTGATCTTCGTCCGGGAAACCGGATCACAGCAATCACTGATGCAACTGTTGCAGCCGCCGCCGCATGACGAAGTCACAGGTAATCCTTCCGCACGTGGAAGGTGACGGCGATTCACCATCCACCGCCTCCCGAAATACCCCCATTCTTTTTTCTGTTTGCGTGTTTACGCGAAGCCAGGTGACGAAGTCGCAAAGTGAAGGTTTGGAACCGGAGGAGCGTTAGCGTTCGCCTTTGTCCCCGGATTTCTACCGCTCAGCGGTAAAATCAGGAAATCCGGGGACAACAGCGACCGCAGGTCCAAACGCTTCACGCAGTGACGGCCTTATCACCTGTCCCGTAATCCTGCAGAACAGAAAAAACTGCATACAAATACCCATAATAAACATTAAAATAAACATAGTTGGGTCTTTGCCGCTTTGATATAGTATGTAAGCCGGGGGTGGAAAGAAATGCTGTCTTGGCTAACAAAGCCGCTTGTGAAGCTGAATGTGAAACAGCAGCTTATTTTGCTGTTTCTGGTTATGATTACTCCGATCTTGATTATGAATATCTATGGCAATATGAAGGCCGAGCAAATTCTCAAGCTGCATGTGACAAATGCGTATATGGAGCTGAATAAGCAGAACTTCACGATCATTAACCGGGATATTGAAACCGTCACCAAAATTACGACTACAGTGATCCAGAATCCGATCATGCAGCAGCTCAACATGTCCGGAAGTGATCCGGTACTGGAACGGGTGAAGCGCTATGAGACCATGGAGAAGCTGCTGGGCAGTTATTCTCAGGAGGTAGAGCGTAAAGACGGTGTCTATTATTCTCTCTATGTGTATGATCCGAATGATTACTACTTTTTCGCCCCGAATTTTCCGCAGGTGAAGAAAGCAGCGGTCTATTTTTTCTCCAAAGGTGAAGAACCCTACTGGTTTAAGCAGGCGGTTGAGAAAAAAGGCCGCGGATATCTGATGTATATGCAGAAGCTGAGCCCGCAGGCAGAGAATATGAAGACGTTAACTTATGTCCGGGCGGTCAATAACATATACAAAGGTACTGAGACCATCGGGGTATTGGTTGTAACAAAGATGGATTCCAAAATTGCCGAGTCTCTCAAAACGATATCCTTGCCAGACGGGGAGATTTATCTGACAGATTCCACGAACCGGGTGCTTGCTTCCACTACGGATGCTACAGGAGAGATCATCTCCTTACCTGCATCTGTAGAAGATGGAGATCCGGAAGGGATCTCGAATGGGATTACTTCTGATTTCATTTACGTCGTCAATAATAACCATGCCTTGGGACAGAAGCTGATCTATAAAATCCCGGTCAAGGCGCTGCTTCAGCAGCAGAGTGAGATTAAACGCGTAATTCAATACATTTCAGTTGCCTATTCACTGTTTGGAATCATCATTATTACTTATTTCTGGCGCTCACTGATGACTCCGTTGCAGAAGCTTGCTTTTTTCGTGCGTAAATATGAGCCGGGCAACCGGGTGCCGGAGACGCCCCGCCGGAGCAGCAACGATGAAGTCAGCGTGCTGATTGCCTCAACCTATGATATGGCGAGGAGGCTGAACGGCCTCATTACCTACAAGTACCAGATGGAACTGAAACAGAAAGAATCACAGCTGCAGCTTCTTTATCAGCAGATCAACCCGCACCTTCTATATAACACGCTGGAGAGCATATATTGGAAAAGCTCGCTGGAAGGCAATATTGAATCCGCCGAAATGATCAAGGAGCTGTCCAAGCTGATGAAGATCAGCCTGAGCCGGGGAAGGGAACTGATTACCCTGGAGGAAGAACTGGAGCATGTCACCGCCTATATCAAGCTCCAGCAGCACCGCTATGACTATGTGTTCAAGGTGTTTTGGTATATTGATCCCGAAGCGAAGAGTTACCTGATTCCTAAGATCACCCTGCAGCCGCTGGTGGAGAATGCCATCATTCATGGTGTCAAAAATATGGATGAAGACGGTGAAATCACCATTAGCGCTGTTGTGCAGGAGGAGATGATCCTGATCTGCATCGAGGATAACGGGTATAAGCCGGTTGACTATGAAGCCATTGACCGGTTGCTAAATGACGAGAAACCCGACCCTTTGATCGGATACGGCATCCGTAATATCAATCAGCGGATCCAGCTGCATTTCGGTCCTGATTACGGGATCAGCTACAGGCAGCGCACGGAGGGCGGCACTATTGTTTTTGTAAGACTTCCGAAATCACTGAATCAAGAATAAAGGAGAGCCTTGTATGTATAATATTCTGGTTGTGGATGATGAACCGTTAATTTGTAAAGGACTCAGCAGCCTGTTATCTTCATCCGGCCTGGATATCGGTCATATTTATACTGCCAATAGCGGCTTTGAAGCACTGGACTGCATCCGCATGGAGGAGATCGATCTGCTGGTCACCGATATCCAGATGGGGGCGATGAGCGGAATCGAACTGATGCAGCACGCCAAGCTGGCTAAGCCCTGGGTGCAGACCATCATTATTTCTGCGCATGAAACTTTTCAATATGCCCAAATGGCCGTACGTCTTGGAGCCAAGGACTATCTGATCAAGCCGCTGAACAGCGAGCAGTTCCTGGATTCCGTGAGAAATGTATTATTGAAAATGGGCAAGCCTTCGCCGGAGCTAGCAGCCTTCACACCCGGAGGAGGCGAGTATTTTCATCTGGAGGAGCCTCTGCCGGAATACAGTGAACTGCTGAACCAGCTCCTCCGGGAGTCGCATTCCGTAATAAACCATCCGGATCACGCCGAAACCTTGGAGAAAACGGGGTTGAAGGGTCCTTATTTTGCGATCATCAAAATTAAGCTTCCCTTATCTGAACTCTACCGCGACAAGAATTATAGCGACCGGGATAGACTGCTTGTCCGGTATGCTGCACTAAACATTGCTAAGGAACTCTTGGATCAGGAATGGGAATCCATTGCTTTTTATTCCGAGGAGGAAGAAATTTCGGTCATTATTCAGTGGAATGAACAGAGTTATGAAGAGTCGGCGGCGGGTCACATCAACCGTCTGGATATTCTGGGCCGCAGCTTTTATTTGAACATAGAGAAATATCTGCATGTCCACTGCGTGGTGGGCATCAGCCAGATTCTGAAAGGCATTTCGTTCATGGATGTGCTGAACCGTCAGGCTTCGAAGGCGATTCTCTGGAACAGGGAGCACAATGATTACTATGTCTTTTATTATGGCGACTTCAACTGGAACAACTATACGGTGGAGCCTTCTGCCGAAGAGATGTATACCCGGAGCAATCTGATTGTTCAGAAAGCTAAGGAATACATTGAAGAGAATTATGCGCAGAAGGGACTGACGATTCATGAAGTGGCTAAGAAAAACCACGTCAGTCCAAACTATCTCAGCTATTTGTTCAAGAAGAACACAGGTTTTAATCTGTGGGAATATGTGATCAAGCTGCGGATGGAAGAGAGCCGCGATATGATTCTAAATACAGATCTTCGGAGATATGAAATAGCAGAGAAGGTGGGGTATGAATCACCGGAGCATTTCAGCAAGATTTTCAAAAAATACTACGGAATCAGCCCCAGTGATTTGAAGAAGTAAGAACAGTCATGATTGCGGTAGATTTACACATGTTCAGGCCACCCCTCTTTTTCTACAATTTAAGTAAGTAGCATTTTGTACAAAATGCTGAAAGAAAAAAGGAATGAGGGAGCCTGATGGACCAAGCTGCAACAATGAAAGAACACCATCCAGTTGTCGTACAGGAGAGTAAGCCGTACAAACAGAACCGTTGGAAGAAGAACTTTTGGGGATACATGTTTCTGGTACCCGCACTGATTATTTTCATCATGTTTATGTGGGTTCCAATCTTTAAAGGTTTTCTCTACAGCTTTTACCATGTGGATTTTGTTAAAGGCAATACTTTTGTGGGGCTGGATAACTACTCGAGAGCGCTGACTGACCCCGATGTGCTGACAGCACTCAAGAACACGCTATATTACATGCTACTGTGTCTCATTATCGGTTTCTGGGTTCCGATTGCATTTGCTATCGCCATATCCGAATTGCGTAAATTCGGCGGTTTTGTGCGCGTTGCAGCCTACCTGCCGTTCGTTATGCCTGGTGTGGTGCTGTATGGATTATGGAGATGGTTGTATGATCCGGTAGGACCGATCAATGCACTGCTAACCTCGCTTGGGGCGGATCAGATTGCCTTTCTCACGACACCGAAGTGGTCTATGGTTTCACTGGTATTTATGGAGACCTGGCAGCAGTTCGGCTCGGGGATGCTGATCTATCTTGCAGCAGTACTCAGTATTCCGAGGGATTGGTACGAAGCTGCTGAAATTGATGGAGCCGGAGTTTGGGCGCGTATCCGCCATATCACTCTGCCGTCACTGCGCAACCTGATTATCCTGATGTTGATTCTGCAGATCATTGCGACCTCGCAAGGCTACCAGTCACAGCTCGCTTTGCTCGATGGCGGGCCGAATAATACTACGCTGACGTATGCGCTGCTAATCGTGAAATACGCATTTACCAGATTGGACTATGGTACGGCTACTGCGCTTGGTATGCTGATGTTCATTGTCCTGGGCGGTTTGGGCATTTTACAGTTCAAGCTCAACAAGGAGGATAACTAGGATGAAGAGTGCAGACAGAGGCATTTTATCAGAACATGATTTGAAAAAAACAAGCAATAAGATCGTTTATGGCATCATGGTGCTCGTGATCGCGATTATGGTCTTTACTATGCTGTACCCGATACTGATGACGATGTTCAATGGATTGAAATCGAATCAGGAGGTCAATTCCTTTCCGCCCCACTTCTTCCCGCAGGAATGGCATGCGGATAATCTCTCTAAGGCACTAGATTACATTGATCTACCGATGTTCCTCAGAAACACCATCTACATCTTCGTCGGAAATATGGTGGTGACTTTGGTAGTGCTGGGTATGGCTTCATTCAGTATTTCACGGATGAACGTGCCTTACCGGAAAGCCTTTTATTTCTTCTTTCTGATGACACTGTTTATTCCGGCAACCAGCTACATGATCCCGAACTTTGTCAACCTGAAGGAACTTGGGCTGCTTAATCAATATGCGGCGTTCTGGCTGCCGGCAGGTGCGAACACATTCTTTTTCCTGCTGCTAAAGAACTTTTTTGATGGGATACACCCTGAGATTTTCGAGGCAGCACGGATTGACGGGGCATCAGAGCCCAGAAGCTTTTTCACCATTGCGGTTCCGCTTTCCGTTCCGATCTTCGCCACCTTGGCCATCTTTATCTTCTCAACCGCATGGAATGACTGGTTCTGGCCATCCCTTGTAATGCATACGGAAGACAAATACACGCTTGCTACAGCCATCTATAAATATGTAATCAACGTCAAGGCGCTCAACACTAACATTAAATTTGCGATTCTGTTCCTTGTCTCGTTGCCGCCGATCCTTGTCTTTCTGATATTCCAGAAATTTATCATGCGAGGGGTAGCTTTGTCGGCTGTTAAGGGTTGATTGCAGGGTTGTGTGTTTTTAGAGCAATCGTAAACATGCACATGAAAGGAATATAAATGCACATCGTATGTAACCGGTTTCTATTTTATGATGATCCTGTAAGATAATTATGAATTGAAAAGGGGAGTTTCAATGCGTAAATTTTCCAGCATGCTGCTATGCCTCCTTGTGACGGGCTCGCTCTTGTCGGCTTGCGGCGGGAACAACAACAATGGTAATGCAGCAAATAAGGAAGGGAATACTCCGGCGGCGACCAATGCGGCTGCCACAGATAATGCCGGTAGCGACAATGCGGCAACGGATGATATCACCCAAAGAAAAGTAACCATCAAGATTCACTATCCAACACCTGACTTGACAGAAATGAGAGCTCAGGAAGATGACAAAATCAAACGGTTCCAAGCGGTTTATCCGAATGTTGAAATCGTTAAGGATGACTGGCAGTACAATGTAAGTGAAATTGGTGTGAAAATGGCTGCTAACGAAGCACCAACTTTCTTCAATACGTATGCAACTGAAGCGAAATTCCTCGTGGAAAAAGGCTGGGTAGCCGACATCACCGATCTGTGGAACAAATACGAATACAAAGACCAAATCAATCCGGTTCTGCAAAACCAATTCATTGTTGATGGTAAAGTTTTCGGTGTAACACAAAAGGGTTACGTAGTTACCACTATTATTAACAAGAAAATGCTGGACGAAAAAGGCGTGGCAGTTCCTGCGATGGACTGGACTTGGGATGACATGCTTGCTACTGCCAAAGGCGTAGCTGATGCCAAAAAAGGGATCTCCGGTATTGCTCCTATGGGTAAAGGTAATGAAGCAGGCTGGAACTGGACCAACTTCCTGTTCGAAGCCGGCGGAGAAATTCAAAAGATTGAAGGCGGCAAAGTGGTTACCGCATTCAACTCTGATGCAGGTGTGAAAGCACTGGACTTCTACAAAAAGTTGAGATGGGAAGCTAATGCTATTCCTCAAGACTGGGCACTCGGCTGGGGCGATGCTGTAGGTGCATTCCAACAAGGACGTACAGCAATGGTAATGGCCGGTTCTGACGGCGTTATCGAGCAAGCGCTGAACCAAGGCGGTTTGAAACCGGAGGAAGTTCTGACCTATCCAATGCCTGCAGCTGAAAAAGGCGGCAAGCACACTGGGGTTCTCGGCGGCGACTATCTTGTAATCAACCCGAACGCAACAAAAGACGAGCAAGAAATGGCATTCCGTTATATTACATTTGACTACTTTTCCGATAAAGGTCTGGAAGCACTTGATGCAATTATTGCCCAACGCGTAACGGACGGCAAATTCTTCATCCCGCCGCTTCTTGACTACTATGCTGCTGATTCCGAATTCGGCCAAAAAACCAAAGCTGTATATGACAAATACGATAACGTATACCAATACAGCCCTGACATTATGGCACTCTTGGACGGCAAACCTGAAGCACAATACAACACCCAGGACTACTATGCAACAATGTCCAACGTAATTCAGGAGCTCTTCTCTAAAGAAGGAACAGATTCCAAAAAACAACTGGACGATGCAGCCAAAATCGTTCAAGAGAAATTCTTTGATACCATCAAAGTAGAGTAGTTTGCAGTAATCCTAAATAACCTCTCTTCAGAAACAGCGCATGATGCTGTTAAGAAGAGAGGTTATTTAAATTTTTAAACATATTGACCGATATATATTGTATACTAAATTATGGGACCCCAATTGGAAATGAAAGCGCTTTGAAAACAAATCAAAAAAAGTTTATAGTATGTGAAAGATTTCACTATGCAAGACGAAAAAGATGTGATATGATTGGTTTGTGAAAAAAATAACAAAGTGTTTGACAGGAGGAACGAGAGAAAATGGCAGTTAAAAACGAAGTGCCAACTCAGGCAAAGCAAGCTTCCGCTGAGGAATATATCCAGACATTGGTGGACAAAGCAAAGAAAGCATTAGATGAGTTCATGCTTCTCGATCAAGAGCAAGTGAACAAAATTGTGCAGGCTATGGCGCTGGCTGGTCTCGACAAACACATGTATCTGGCAAAACTGGCTATTGAAGAAACAGGCCGTGGAGTATATGAAGACAAAATCACCAAGAACATTTTCGCAACTGAATACATCTACAACAACATCAAGTACGATAAAACAGTTGGTGTTATTGAAGACAACAAATATGAGAACTTCCAAAAGATCGCTGAACCAGTAGGTATCGTAATGGGTATTACTCCGGTAACTAACCCAACATCCACTACAATGTTCAAAGCATTGATCGCTATCAAAACTCGTAACCCGATCATCTTCGGTTTCCATCCATCTGCACAAGAGTGCAGTAAGGAAGCAGCAAGAATCTTGGCTGAAGCCGCTGTAAAAGCTGGCGCACCTGAGAACTGTATCCAATGGATCGATGCACCAACTATGGACAAAACAAATGCTCTGATGAACAACGATGACGTTGCATTGATTCTGGCAACTGGCGGTTCCGCAATGGTTAAAGCGGCTTACAGCTGCGGCAAACCAGCACTTGGCGTAGGTCCTGGTAACGTTCCTTGCTTCATTGAAAAGAGTGCAGACCTTGACCAAGCAGTAACCGACCTTATTCTTTCCAAATCTTTCGACAATGGTATGATCTGTGCATCCGAGCAGGCTGTAATTATAGAAGAACCAATCTTCGACCAAGTGAAGAAGAAAATGATCGCATCCGGTTGTTACTTCGTAAATAAAGAAGAAGCTGCTAAATTGACTAACGGTGCAATGAACGTTGAGAAATGCGCAGTTAACCCGGCAATTGTTGGACAATCCGCTGTGAAGATCGCTGAAATGTGCGGTATTCAAGTACCAGCCGGAACTAAAATTCTGGTTGCTGAAATCGAAGGCGTAGGTACTAAATACCCGCTGTCCGCTGAGAAGCTGAGCCCGGTTCTGGCTTGCTACAAAGTGAAAAACGCTGATCAAGGTATCGAGCGTGCAGCTCAAATCGTAGAGTTCGGAGGCATGGGCCACAGCTCCGCTATCCACTCTAACAATGAAGAAGTTATCATGAAATTCTCCAACCGTCTGCAAACTGGACGTATTCTGGTGAACTCGCCATCCACACACGGCGCGATCGGCGATATCTACAACACAAATATCCCTTCATTGACACTGGGATGCGGATCTTACGGACGTAACTCGGTATCGCAAAACGTTACAGCAATTAACTTGATCAACGTGAAAAGGGTGAACCGTCGTACCGTGAATATGCAATGGTTTAAAATTCCTGATAAGATCTATTTCGAAAAAGGATCCACTCAATACCTGGCAAAAATGCCTGACATCACACGCGTTGCAATCATCACTGACCCAATGATGGTGAAACTGGGTTATGTTGAAAGAGTTGAGCACTACCTGCGTCAACGCCAAACACCAGTAGCGATCGAAGTGTTCTCTGAAGTTGAACCGGATCCATCGACAACTACTGTGGACAAGGGTACTGCAATGATGCAAAGATTCCAACCAGACTGCATCATCGCACTCGGCGGCGGTTCCCCTATGGATGCTGCCAAAGCTATGTGGTTGTTCTATGAATACCCAGATACTGATTTCAACGATCTGAAACAAAAATTCATGGATATCCGCAAACGGATTTACAAATACCCGCGTCTGGGTTCCAAAGCGAAATTCGTAGCGATTCCTACAACTTCGGGTACAGGTTCTGAAGTGACTTCCTTCGCGGTAATCACTGACAAAACTGCCGGAAGCAACACTAAATATCCGCTTGCTGATTATGAGCTGACTCCAGACGTAGCAATCGTGGATCCAGAGTTCGTATATAGCTTGCCAAAAACTGCAGTTGCTGATACAGGTATGGACGTATTGACACATGCTATTGAAGCTTATGTGTCCGTAATGGCCAGCGACTACTCTGATGGTCTGGCAATCAAAGCGATCCAACTCGTATTCCAATGGTTGGAGAAATCCGCTCTGGAAGCTGACAAATTGGCACGCGAAAAAATGCACAATGCGTCGACACTTGCTGGTATGGCGTTCGCAAATGCGTTCCTGGGTATCAACCACAGTTTGGCCCATAAATGGGGCGGTCAATACCACACTGCTCACGGTCGTACCAATGCAATTCTGATGCCTCACGTAATCCGCTACAATGCGAAAAAACCGTCGAAGTTCGCTTCGTTCCCTAAATACTCGCACTTCGTAGCTGACGAGCGTTATGCAGAAATCGCACGTATCTTGGGACTTCCTGCACGTACAACAGAAGAAGGCGTAACAAGCTTGATCAACGCCATTCGTGACCTGAACAAAAAACTCGGTATCGAAGAGTCCTTCCAACAACTTGGATTTGATCCTAAGGATTTCGAATCCCGTGTTGATTACTTGGCTGACCGTGCATTTGAAGACCAATGTACAACTGCGAATCCGAAGTTGCCACTGGTTACTGAACTTGCTGATGTATATCGCAATGCTTTCTACGGTCGTTTCGATAACTAAAATTCAGGTTTAACCTGAAACATGGGTTGAACTAAGAATTGGGGGGCAATTGCCCCCCAATTTTATAATTTCAAGGATAGTGACAAATATCACGAAAAAGCAGGAAAACGTGATATATATCACAGTGCCAGCCGGGATTTTAAACTAAACTGTTTATATAAGATCCCAAGCAATAAATCAAATTGTATTGTGAAAATTTGAACTAATGTTGAGGGATCACGAGACACGGGATCAACCTTCAAGCCCGCGATCTTACAATATTATAAATATATATATATGGAGGGATTTAGCATGTCGGTGATTGAAAAAGATGTACAAGAGGTAAAGTCGGGATGGCGTTCTTTTACTAAGGGTAAATGGTCCAAGAAAGTAAACGTAAATGATTTTATTGAGAAGAACATCCTGCCTTATCACGGGAAAGAAGATTTCCTTGCAGGAGCTACTCACAACACTAACGAACTTTGGAAACTCGTGTCGGAAATGACCAAGCAAGAAATTGCGAACGGTGGCGTATTGGATGTGGATGTTAATACTGTATCCACAATCGTATCCCATAATCCGGGTTATATCGACAAAGACAAGGAACAAATCGTCGGCGTTCAAACTGACGCTCCTTTCAAACGTTCTATTCAACCTTTTGGCGGAATTAAAATGATGATCGATGCCTGCAACGCATACGGATTTGAACTTCCGCAAGGCATTGTTGACATGTTCACGAACATTCGTAAAACGCATAACCAAGGCGTATTTGATGCATATACAAGCGATATGAGAGCAGCCCGTAAATCCGGTGTTATTACTGGTCTTCCTGATGCTTACGGCCGTGGTCGTATTATCGGTGACTACCGTCGTGTAGCTCTTTACGGTGTTGACTTCCTGATTAAAGAAAAGAAACAAGACCTGCTCAACCTTGAAGTGGATTCCATGAGCGATCATGTCATTCGTCTTCGCGAAGAGCTGTCCGAGCAAATTCGTGCTCTGGGCGAACTGAAAAAAATGGCTGAAATGCACGGCTTCGATATTTCCAAGCCTGCTAACACGGCTAAAGAAGCCTTCCAATGGGTATACTTCGGTTACCTTGCTGCAATCAAAGAACAAAACGGTGCGGCAATGTCCCTTGGACGCGTATCCTCGTTCCTTGACATCTATGTAGAACGTGATCTGGCTGAAGGTACTTTGACTGAAGAACAAGCACAAGAAATGGTTGACCATTTCGTAATGAAATTGCGTATCGTTAAGTTCTTGCGTACACCTGACTATAACGAACTGTTCAGTGGAGACCCAACTTGGGTTACTGAATCCATCGGCGGTATGTCTGTTAATGGTGAAACTCGCGTAACTAAGAACAGCTTCCGTTTCCTTCACACTTTGTACAACCTGGGTCCAGCTCCAGAGCCGAACTTGACTGTTCTCTGGTCTGAGAAAATGCCTGAAGGCTTCAAGAAATATTGTGCTAAGGTTTCTATCGAAACTAGCTCGATCCAATACGAGAATGACGATTTGATGCGTCCGATTTACGGCGATGACTACGGTATCGCTTGCTGCGTATCCGCAATGCGTATCGGTAAACAAATGCAATTCTTTGGAGCTCGTGCTAACTTGGCTAAAGCTTTGCTGTATGCGATCAACGGTGGTGTGGATGAGAAGTCTGGCGCACAAGTTGGACCTGAACTGCCACGCATCACTTCCGAATATCTCGATTATAACGAAGTAATGAAACGCTTCAAACCAATGATGGACTGGTTGGCTAAGCTGTACATGAATACTTTGAACGTAATTCACTACATGCACGATAAATATTCCTATGAGCGTATTGAAATGGCCCTGCATGACCGCGACATTCTGCGGACCATGGCTTGCGGTATTGCTGGTCTGTCTGTAGCAGCTGACTCCCTGAGCGCCATCAAACACGCAAAAGTTAAAGTCATCCGTAACGAACAAGGCATCGCCGTTGATTTCGAAACAGAAGGTGAATTCCCTTGCTATGGTAACAATGACGATGCTGTTGACAACATCGCTGTTGAACTGGTAGAAACGTTCATGACTATGATCCGTAAACATCACGCTTACCGTGACGCTCTGCCGACTCAATCGGTACTGACCATCACTTCCAACGTAGTATACGGTAAGAAAACAGGAACAACTCCTGATGGACGTAAAAAAGGCGAACCATTCGCTCCAGGTGCGAACCCAATGCACGGGCGCGATAAGAAAGGTGCTTTGGCTTCCCTTAGCTCCGTTGCTAAACTGCCTTACGAAGATAGCCTTGACGGTATCTCCAACACCTTCTCTATCGTACCGAAAGCACTTGGTAAAGACGAAGAAGGACGCAAATCCAACCTGGTATCCATGCTGGACGGATACTTTAACAGCAAAGGCCATCACCTGAATGTTAACGTGTTTGCACGTGAGCAATTGATGGATGCGATGGAACACCCAGAGAACTACCCACAATTGACTATCCGTGTATCCGGTTATGCTGTTAACTTCATCAAGCTGACTCGCGAGCAACAAATGGACGTTATCAACCGTACCTTCCACGGTGCAATGTAATAATTCCTTCTAATGTACGAATGAACAGTACATTGAAATAGCTGCAAGATATGCCGCCCTTGTAAAGAGGGCGGTACTATCTTGTCTGAAGATTGTTAAAATTTTAAATTTTGGACTGCGTTAAGGAGAGGATACAACCATGGCTAATGGACGCATACATTCCCTGGAAACCTTCGGAACCGTAGATGGACCAGGTATCCGCTTTGTTTTATTCATGCAGGGCTGCCTGTTGAAATGCCAGTATTGTCATAATCCGGACACTTGGAACTTGGATGAAGGCAATGAAATGAGTATTGAGGATGTGCTCGCTGAAATTGAGCCATACTTGAATTACTACCGCAGCTCTGGAGGCGGATTAACCGTATCTGGTGGTGAACCAACACTGCAGGCACATTTTGTGAAACAGCTGTTCACCGAAGTGAAGAAACGTTGGAACCTGCATACTACACTGGACACCAATGGTTATAATGAAGGCGACAGAATCAATGATTTGCTGGATGTTACGGATTTGGTTCTGCTTGACCTTAAACATATAGACGATGAGGCTCATATCAAGCTCACCGGTAAATCCAATGACCGTACGCTGAAGCTGGCACGTTGGCTCTCAGATCATAACCGCAAGATGTGGATTCGCCATGTTTATGTTCCAGGGATTCACGACAAGGAAGAGGATCTGCTTAACCTCGGCCGCTTTATTGGAACCTTAAACGGAGTAGAAAAGTTTGAGATTCTGCCATACCATCAGATGGGGATATATAAATGGGAAATGCTTGGCAAAGCCTATGAGCTGGAAGGCGTTCCTTCACCGACTGAAGAGGAAGTTGCACGGGCCTATCGTTTGATTGAAGAGGGACGTAAACAAACTGCATTAGTGTAACCATAATTTTATACAAGCCGTTCCAAGTAGTGATCTACTTTTGGAGCGGCTTTTATTTTGCTGGCCCGTTTAATTTCACTTTAATTGTATAAGAATGCTGACGCACTTAGTTTGATACATAAGTGTTTTGGATATTTGTGTTACATAATATAACTATTTGAGTTAGGTTATCGGCATTTAACCGCTTACATAAGAGTATTTTATCCCTATTGTAGATGAATCTTAACCTTACGTTATGAGAAGGCGTTTTCTATAATAAGAAGTGTAAAGGAAATCAATATATAGGGAGGGTCACAATAATGAAAAAAGGTTTAACAATGCTAGTATCCCTGATTTTCGTCACCTCTGCTTTATTGACCGGCTGTGGAGGAAATAACAACAACGAGAATACTGCTGAAGCAACGAACGCTCCGGCTGCAACTAATGCTGCCGCCACCGAAGAACCAGCCAAAGCTGAACCGTTTGAAATGACGATCCGGCATACTCAGGTTGGTGCAGATAAACAGAAACGTCTTGCTATTCTGGAAGATGTAGTAGCCAAGGTTCAAGGCGAAGTTCCTGGTCTGACGTTCAAGCTGGATGGTGTAGATTCAGATGTGAACCGTAAAGAAAAGCTGCGCGGTGAAATGGCTGCCGGAAATCCTCCTGAAATCTTTGACCTCTTCGGAAGTCCGGATTCCAAGATCTATGCCAAGGAAGGCAAGCTGCTTGACCTGACGCCAATTCTTGAAGAATTGGGCATCAAGGACAAATTCTCCAATTTAGATCCATTTACTTATGAAGGCAAGATCTACGGATTGCCAATCGGCGGTTCCGGTGAAGGCTTCTTTTATAACAAAGGGTATTATGAAAGCAAGGGCTGGAAAGCTCCGACAACCTTTGCAGAGCTGGAACAGCAACTGGCAGATATCAAAGCTGACGGCAAAGTGCCGCTTGCGGGCGCATCCAAGGCAGGCTGGGTACCTCTGATGCTGGCTAACCACCTGTGGTCACGTTATGCAGGTCCGGACGTAACAGCCAAGTTCGCTACCGGTGAAGCTAAATGGAGCGATCCTAATGTGGTTAAAGGGTTTGCGAAGTATAAAGAATGGGTAGACAAAGGTTACTTCAAAAAAGGTGAGCTTGGCTTCGAATATGCGGAGTATACCACTCAATTCACCAGTGAAGAAGCTATCCTGATGTATGACGGAACTTGGAAATCCTCGGTCTTCAAGGATGGCCAATCTGGCGCGAACCTGATCGGTAAAGTTGGATTCTTCAATATTCCTCCGGTTGATGGTGGCGTTGGTGATCAAACAGCACTTATGCGCGACGTTAACAATGGATATGGTTTCTCCTCTGCTGTTGCGGATGATCCTCAGAAGCTGGCAGCCGTTAAATCGTTCATCAAGAACTTATTCAATGAAGAAATGCAATTGCGCGGACTTGTGGAAGACGGTGTGCTTCCTGCGATGAAGATTGACCAAGCGGTGCTGAACGAGAACATTACCGATGATCTGATGAGCGAAATTGTAGCAGTTCTCAACAACGCACAATCCTCATTCCCGGCTTTTGACTCTCTGGTTCAAGCAGACGTTACGACTGAAATTAGTAACATTCAAATTCAAAGCTTAATCGGTGGTCAGACTACACCTGAGAAAATGGGTGCTGCCCTACAAGCCGTACAAGAAGAAGCTAACGCTGCAGTAGAATAAGAGGCAATGAACTGAATGTACCCTGGCGATACGTCAGGGTATTTTTTTTAAGAGAAATCCGTTGAGATCACCATTTATATGCCTAAGTTTTCTATCGCTGATGTCAGAGCAACTGGAGGTAGTCATGAATAAGGCACTAAGAAGTCCCGTGATATTTATCCTGTTTATATTGCCCGCATTATTTCTATTCTTGATGTTCTTTATTTACCCTATATTCAGCTCTATCTATTACAGCTTTACCAGCTGGAATGGTGTATCGGATACGGTGAAATATGCTGGTATGGCTAATTTTAAGAAAGCGCTTGGGGATGACCGGTTCTGGATTTCCGCTAAAAATAACGGCTATTTTATTCTTTTCTCTATATTTGTGCAAGTACCCCTGATTGTACTTTTCTCCTTATTGATTGCCAATGTGAAGAAGCTAAAGGGGCTCTATAAAACTGCTGTATTTATGCCATCGATAATGTCAACGGCTGTAATAGGGATCCTGTGGGGATTTATCTATGAGCCTAATATTGGTCTAATCAACAAATTGCTTGGGCTAGTCGGCATAGATCCGGTATATTGGCTGTCGGATGAAAAATTCGCAATGCTGTCCATTCTGATTACGAATGCCTGGCAGTGGACCGGATTCTATATAGTTATGGTTCTGGCGGCGATTCTGGCAATTCCGGGTGAATTGGATGAAGCTGCAATGATAGACGGTGCCACTGGTTTCCAGCGGGCTACGAAGATTACACTCCCTCTGATCATGCCAATTATTTCTGTAGTCATCATGTTATCCATCGCAGGAGCCATGAAAGCAGCAGATATAGTTATTGTTATGACAAAGGGTGGACCGGCCGGTTCAACTGAGGTAATGGCTACTTATATGATTAAATATGCAATCACTAACTTTAAATATGGCTACGGCAATGCGATTGCTGTACTTATCTTCGTATTCACATTGGTCGTAACGACTCTTTATCAGCTGCTGGTTGCCCGGCGCAGTGAAAGGATTGAATACTGATGCTACGTAACCTGAAAAAGAGTATCCCGCATATTGTGCTGCTGTCGTATCTTCTTGTTATTCTTTTTCCTTTTCTATTCGTGCTCTTCTCCTCTGTGAAGAAGGATAACAATGCAATTGCACTGAATCCTTTCGGAATTCCGAAGGAATTTGTATTCAATAACTATGTGGAAGCCTGGGTAAATGCCAAAATCAGCACCTATTTCTTCAACAGTTTGTACATTTCTATTTTCTCTTCTGTGGTAACTATTATCTTGGGAGCTATGTTTGCTTTTGCGGTTACCCGTATGCGGCAAGGAAAATGGAATACCATTCTTTTCTCGTTAGTACTGGTCGGGATGCTGATACCGAATAATGCGCTGATGCTTCCTATTTACACCATCGTGCGGAAACTGCACATTCTGAATACGCATTGGGCGCTAATCATTCCTTATATCGCTAACGCTATTCCTTTTACTATTATTATACTCGCGGCGTTTATGCGTTCTCTGCCAAGGGAGATTGAAGAAGCAGCAGTCATGGACGGCTTGAAGGCGCAAGGTATCTTTGCTAGAATTATTGTACCTCTGACCGTACCTGCAATGGTGACTGTATTCATCGTCAATTTCCTGGGAAATTGGAATGAATTCCTGCTTGCCAACTACTTCCTCTCCAATGATGAGCTGCGCACCCTTCCGGTAGGAATGGTTCAGTTCCGTGATCAATACCAGATGAATTATGCGCAAATGTCTGCAGGGATCGTCTACAGCGTGGTGCCAGTCATCATTATTTATGCGATTCTGCAGGAGAAGATCATTGAAGGAGTAACTGCGGGCAGCGTTAAAGGATAACCGTTCTTCACAGTCAGGAGTATCGCCCATGAATTTGCGTTATAAATTATTCACGGCATTTTTGGGCCTGATTATTATTCCTTTATTTATTCTTGGCATGATCATGTTCTTTGTTACTTATAATTCGATCGAGAAGAAATACAGCCAACAGTCGGAATACTCACTGAAAGCGATCAGTTACAGTATTTCTAGTGTGTTCAAAGACATGAACAACGTTACAGACAACGGGATTGCCACCTCTGTCTTTCATATGGCGCTCAGTGCAGAGGATCCCACCAAGCAGGATCTGACGGATGCGGAGCAGCTTAGCCTGAATGCCAGTCAGCGCAACTTCCGTAGTCTGCTGTATAATCATCCTTCGATCAGCTATGCTTTTCTGTATAATTTCAATGGCAAGGGCAGCTCTGAGATCGTATCGCTTTTTAACAAGGAGAACTTCCGCACTTTAACTTATGACAAGTTCAAAGAAAGCGACCTGTTTCATGAGGTTATGGATTTGAACGGTGTACCCAAATGGGTGGCTCCCCATGAATATCCGGAGCTGACCGGGACAGAACCTGTGTTTACTCAAATCCGGCTGATCAAGGAGCTTAGTTTTTTTCAGAATATCGGTATTCTGGTTGTGCAGATCAAAAACTGGGAGTTTGAATCGATTTTTCGGAATTTGAAGATCGGCGACAGCAGCCAGAAGGTCTCCTTTATGCTTGTGAACGACGATGGCATGATACTGTTTGATCCTGACAGAGGGCAGGATGGGCAGATGCTGCGGTCAGCCATGACCAGGAATATTGAGTTTAAACCAGGGTTTCAAAGCTATAAGACCCCCTTCCAAGGTGAGCGGAGCATTGTCTCCGTATACCACTTGAAGGATTATCCTTGGAGTCTTGTATCGGTTACTTCATGGGATTCACTATCACGCGAGGTTACAATATTCGCTAAATGGTTCGTGGTGGTCATCTTTATTTGCTTCATGGCTGCCATCATCTTCAATTTGTTCTTTATGAACCGGATTACCGGCGGGATTGCGGTTATAGTGCGTTTTATGCGCCGTGTTGAGGATGGCGATTTGAGCAGCCGGATGGAAGAGAAGGGCAATGATGAGCTGACACTGCTGGCTAAAGGTTTCAACGACCTCATGGATAAAATCCATAATTTGTTCTATCGTGTGCAAGTGGAGCAAAGACGCAAGACGCAGGCGGAAATGCGTGTGTTGCAAGCTCAGATTAAGCCGCACTTCCTGTTCAATACGCTGGAATCGATTAATGTGCTGGCGGTTCAGAATGAAGGGCGGAAGGTAAGCGAAATGGTCTACCGGCTTGCCAGTATTCTGCGAATCAGCATTCAGGATCGAGATGAAATCACCTTAGAAGAGGAAGTCAGACATCTGCGCAATTATCTGGATATCCAAAAATTCCGCTTTGAGGACTTGTTCGATTATGAAATTGATATCCCGGAAGAGCTAAATGGCTGCGGCATTCTGAAGCTTACACTTCAGCCGTTGGTCGAGAACAGCATTCAGCATGGCTTTGAAGGCATTGATTATACAGGTAAGCTGCGGATTAGCGGATGGGAAGACCGTGGTAATCTGATATTACGAATTGAGGATAACGGCATCGGCATGAGCCCGGACCAGTTGTCTTTATTCCAGTACATGGTTAACGATGCAGACCAGACTTCAGAACAGTTAGAAGAAAAGAGCGGGAACCGGATACATCTGGAGCGCAAAGGATTGGGAGTACGGAGTGTCGCGGACCGTATCCGTATCGAATACGGCTTCAGGTATGGAGTATTTATCTGTTCGAGCCAAGGGAACGGTACCATTATACAATGTGTCATACCTAAATACGGGCAGGGGGAAGATCATCATGCTAAAAGTATTATTGGTTGACGATGAAGCACCCATCCTGAATAATCTGAAACGGGTTCTGCCATGGCCGGAAATGGGGATGTCAGTCATCGGCACGGCACGCAGTGGTATGGAAGCATTACGTATCGCGGAAGAGGAGAGCCCCGATCTTGTACTCTGTGATATTCGTATGCCTGTCATGGACGGCTTAACGTTTGTCGGCAAGCTGCGTGAGCTTGGGCATCATAGTGAAGTGCTGCTGCTTACAGGCTACCAGGAGTTCGATTACGCTCGTGAGGCTATCCGTCTCGGAGTCAAGGAATACATCTGTAAGCCGATCCATTACGAAGAGCTTGGGAACAAAGTCAGGGAGATCGGAGTGCAAATCCGCAGCAAACAGTATAAGGATAAATTGTACAACAGTATTCCCTTGTTCCAGGATGTTCCTGCAGATGGCGACAATTCCAAAAAAACAACGGATCAGCTGATGAATGCGGCAGTTCAATACATTACTGAACATTTGAGTTCGGATATCGGTATCGATGAGATCGCCCAGAAGCTGGGGATTAGCGGGAGCTATTTTTGCCTCCTGTTTAAGAATCGTTTCGCTATGACATTCGTTGAATATGTGACTCTGCAACGGATGGAGGCAGCTAAATTCATGTTGGTTAATAGTGATAAGAGCATTACGACCATCGGCTCGGGTGTGGGCTATCATGAACGAAGGTATTTTACCAAAGTATTTCAAAAGCAGACTGGCATGTCACCCAAAGAATACCGTGATCGTATAAGAGCGGAAGTCCGTTGAAATGTCATTATATGCTCCATCACCTATAAACCAGCAGTTCCGAATCCATTCGTGAACTGTTGGTTTTTACTTGTGTTTTTTAGAATGAAGCGTTGTTTATACCATACTTGTCCCTAATATTGTTAGTATTTTTACAAATTATGAAACTTTTTAGGATGGAGCGCGTCTAATACAGTGTTTGTAATAAAGAGAATATGGCAATAATGATCTGCCGCTAATGGGCAGACTCATTGTATGCCGGGAATATAAGGAATGGACTGTCCATACATACACCATGATCTTATATTTACAACGGGAGCAGAAGGAGTCATACAATGGATTTTAAGAAATTAGCTTTGATTGCCGCCCTAGCCATTTCCCAGACCGCAGCTGCGGTTCCTGTGTTTGCAGGGTCAACAACACCTTCAGTATCAGTCGCAACTGCCACATCTACTCCAGAGTCTTCTGCCGCAGACTCCACACCGCCACCAGGAATTGGTCTAGACGGTCCGGTAGCCTCATCACAGCCTACCCCATCCACTACACCAATCCCAACGCCCACACCTACACCGGTTCCTGGTTCAGGGACAGTTAACGGTGTGAATTCCGGAATCGGGGGCAAACAGCTTATTCTCGTGATGAACAGCAATAAAATGTATATGAACGGAACAGAATTTGTTGCCAACCAGCCGATGGCTGTCAAGAACGGCGTCTCCAACGTGTCCATTAAGGCCATGGTAGAGCGTGTAGGCCTGCAGTATTATTACGATTCCACAACAAAAGAAGTAGTTATTACGAGTGGAAATAACATTTTGCGGTTTAAGACAAACAGCAAAATTTATTCGGTGAACGGAAATAAAGTAACGATGAAGGGACCTGCTTATCAATACAAGAACACCTTTATGGTACCCTTGACATCCATCACAACAGCACTTGGCATTCCCTATACCGTTGATAATGTGAAGAAACAGGTCATCCTGACCTTATCAACTGCTCCTTCAGCTTCGTTCACAGTGCAGCCTGCAGAGATTTACGCGGGTCAGACTACTGTGACCTATATAACCCAAAACTCATCCCCGAATGGAACGGCCATCTTGGATGAACGTTGGGAAGGTCGTCAGGATGTATTCCAGCAGCCCGGTAACTATGTAGTAACCTACTCTGTAATGGATGCTTCGGGCCAATGGAGTGCACCGTATTCACAGACTATAACAGTACTGAAGCCTAATGAGCCACCAGTGGCAAACTTCAAAACAGATAAAGACCAATATAAGATCGGTGAGCTAGTTACATTCACAGACCTTAGTACCGATGACGGAACTGCACCGCTTACTGCGGAATGGAACGGTAATGCGATGGCTTACTTTTACCCAGGACCGGTTACGATTTATTTGACAGTTACTGATAAACAAGGGTTGAGCAGCACCACTCAAAAGACGATTACGATCACTGATGAAGTGCTCTACAATCAAGATGATTTTAACAAGTTATTTATGCCGGTTGGTGCCACATATAACATCGATGGCAGTATTATCCCTACATGGAGCAAGGTTCTGTTCAGCTTCATCTCTGAACCGGTGACCCTGATCCGCAGCAACAGCCCAGAGACCGTATACTCCGAAGGTATCCTGTACAGAGAGACTTCCTATGGGGATACCCGGTTCATGGTTCATCACAAAAATATGACCGGAAAAAATGTGAAAATGTATGTGATCGCTTCAAACAAAGGAACGATGCCTACTACGTTAATGACCAAATATTCGGGTTTCGGTGGTCCGCTTGAAATTCCTACCGCCACAGGTAAGAAATCGATTGAGAAATACTACGAATCAATGCGTACGACCAATAACTTTGGTAATGTTGTTATACAACCGGGTGAAAGCAAGCTGATTCTAACGGACATCAGCAATGTCACCATGAAGCCTGGGCAGGTTGTATCTTTGATGTCAGATGTATATTCCAATAGTGATCTACAGTACGATATCGTTATGCTGGATGCGACCAAGGATCCGCTGGCATGCTTGCCTTATCTGAGTTTCCTCGACCGCGACGGAGTTCATAACCGGGGAACCTATCCTTATGCAACAAAGCTGCTTACTGTTGAGAATGTGGTAGGAATGGAGCCTTCCAGACTGCTGTTTGGTGATAAAGTGGAAGATCCGAATCTGTTGGGAAGAGATGCTTTAACAGGTACAGAAGCATCCAATCCGGGCAACTTTGGTGTCGTTTATAAAATTAAGCTCAACCGTGTCGCTGCCAATACCTTGATTACGTTCAATCCCCGCGGAGGTAAATATCAGGGGCCGATCATGGTGAACGGACAAATCGTGCAGGCTCCGAATTCAGGTGTCATCGATGCTCCGAACCAGAATAGTGTAGTATACCGGACTGGCGACTATGAACAGACCGTGGAGATTGTATTTAGCGCAGCTTCAGGCAGCAATCTGCCGGTGAATCTGCTGTTCATGCCACTTCCCGCTAAAAAATAAAATTCTTACTGTACTTATAGGAAATATCCGGAGCCCGCATGGACCGCTGCTTTCAGCGTCCGCTGCGGGCTCCTTCATTGACGGGGCATGTATTTTCGGGCATTATAAAAGGAGTATTACTTAAAAGTATTGGAGATGAGCATATGCTGTCGACAGAGAAAATACTCGAGATTATGTCGGGGCAGGGACTGCGAATCACCGACCAGCGCAAAACGCTTGCTAAGTTATTCGGGGAAACCTCCGGATATTTGTCGGCAAAGGATGTATATGAATATATGGGGCGCATATACAGCGGACTCAGCTTTGATACCGTCTACCGCAATCTGCGGGTTATGGAGGAGCTTGGGGCACTGGAACAGGTCGTATTTGAAGACGGCGTGAAGTTCAAGGGAAGCTGTAGTGAACACCATCATCACCATCATATGATTTGCCTGCAATGCCAGAAGACATATCCGATTTCCTTTTGTCCGATGAATATGACGGATACTCCGGACCAGTTCCGGGTAGTCAAGCATAAATTTGAGGTGTTCGGTTACTGCAAGGATTGTGAAGAAATCCGGGAAGAAGAGGCAGCTTTGGCCGGAAAAGCCGGAGAGGGGCAATAACATGGGGATTGGGCGCAGATCGGTTCAGGCCCCGATCAAGGTGTACCGTAAGTTCATTTCTCCGCTTAAGCCCGCAACCTGCCGGTTCTATCCGACATGCTCTGCGTATGCGCTGGAAGCGGTGGAAATCCATGGTCCGGTTAAAGGCTCATGGCTTGCCGCAAAGCGGATTGCCAGATGTCATCCCTTTAATCCGGGCGGTCTTGATCCCGTTCCACCATTGAAAGAGAAGACTCCAACCGGAGGTTCTGCCCGCATTACTTGACATCATGACTCCCCTTGGGTATATTTTCAATAATAGCTGCATTTCCGACGAACGGATGAGTAAATGCGGACGACCATTACAGAGAGCCGGTTGATGCTGCAAGCCGGTATGGAGTCCTTGTTGAATATGGTCCGGGAGGAACTGTTATCGAGCATAAAGCCTGTGTGTTTGGCTTAGTCAGATAACGGCGTGTTCCAGCGTTAATGGGCAGTCCGCATGCGGACTGGTGAAGCCTGATCTCTGTGAAGAGTCAGGGAATTTTGGGTGGTAACGCGTGAGTTTACTCTCGCCCCATATAGGGGGCGGGAGTTTTTTGTATTCCAGGGTGTGAACAGCCCGGTAGAGAAGAAAGGATGACAATAATGAACGACAAGAAGACCTTTTACTTAACAACACCAATTTATTACCCGAGTGACAAGCTCCATATCGGGCATGCTTATTCCACCGTTGCAGGTGATGCGATGGCCCGCTACAAGCGGCTCCGGGGTTATGATGTCCATTATTTGACAGGCACAGATGAGCACGGACAGAAGATTGAACGGAAAGCGGCGGAAGCAGGCAAGACTCCGCAGCAGTTTGTGGATGATATTGTGGTAGGAATCAAGGAGCTATGGCGCAAGCTGGATATTTCCAATGATGATTTCATCCGTACCACGGAAGAGCGTCATAAAAAGGTCGTACAGGATATTTTCGACCGGTTGTTGAAGCAAGGCGATATCTATAAAGGTGAGTATGAAGGATGGTACAGTATTCCGGATGAGACCTTCTACACTGAAACGCAGCTTGTGGATATCGAGCGGGATGCTAACGGCGTGATTACTGGCGGTAAAAGCCCGGACAGCGGTCACCCGGTGGAACTCGTGAAGGAAGCCAGCTATTTCTTCCGGATGAGTAAATATGCCGATCGGCTGCTGAAGTATTATGAGGATAATCCGGAGTTTATTTTGCCGGAGTCACGTAAGAATGAGATGATCAACAACTTCATCAAACCGGGTCTTGAGGATCTTGCTGTCTCCCGGACGACGTTTGACTGGGGCGTAAAGGTTAAGGGCGATGAGAAACACGTCGTGTACGTGTGGATTGACGCGTTGACCAACTATATCACAGCTTTGGGTTATGGATCTGAGGATCGCAGTCTGTATGACCGTTTCTGGCCTGCGGATGTACATATCGTGGGTAAAGAAATCGTCCGTTTCCATACTATTTACTGGCCGATTATTCTGATGGCTCTCGGTGAACCTCTGCCGAAGAAAGTGTTCGCACACGGCTGGCTTCTTATGAAGGATGGCAAAATGTCCAAATCGAAAGGGAATGTAGTTGATCCGGTAACCTTGATTGACCGTTACGGTCTGGATGCGCTGCGTTACTATCTGCTTCGCGAGGTGCCGTTCGGCTCAGATGGAACCTTCACACCGGAAAGTTTCGTGGACCGGATTAACTATGATCTGGCCAATGACCTTGGTAATCTGCTGAACCGTACCGGCGCTATGGTCGAAAAATATTTTGACGGTGTACTCCCTGCATATGAAGGGAAGGTTACAGCTTTCGACGGGGAGCTGGAAGCAGCGGCACAAGCAACGTACAGCAAAGTGGAAGAAGCGATGGAGAAAATGGAGTTCTCTGTAGCACTGACAGCTATTGGCGGATTCATCAGCCGGACCAACAAATACATTGATGAGACTCAGCCATGGGTGCTTGCCAAAGATGAAGCCCGTACCGGGGAATTGGCTTCCGTGATGAGACATCTTGTAGAAGGTCTACGGACGGCTTCCATCCTGCTTCAACCTTTCTTGACTGGAGCACCGGCCAAGATCTGGGAGCAGCTTGGGATCGAGCAGGGTGAACTTACAACATGGGATAGCGGAAGAACCTTCGGGTTAATTCCAGCAGGGACCCGGTTAGTGAAAGGTAACCCAATCTTCCCTCGCCTGGACGTTGAGCAGGAGGTTGCTTATATTGCTGAAGCAATGGGTGCGGGTAAAGCTGCTGAGCCTGCTGCGGAAGCGGTACAGGGCGCACCAGTTGCTTCTGCAGCTGCAGAAGAGGTTGAAGAAGAGCATAAGGAAGAAATCGGGATTGATGACTTCGCCAAAGCCGAGCTTCGGGTAGCGCAGGTCCTGGCTGCCGAACCGGTGAAAAAAGCGGATAAGCTGCTTAAACTTCAGCTCGACCTCGGGTACGAGCAACGTCAGGTGGTCTCCGGGATTGCTAAATTCTACACCCCGGAAGAGTTGGTTGGACGCAAAGTCATCTGCATCGTGAACTTGAAGCCGGTTAAACTGCGTGGTGAACTGTCCCAGGGTATGATTCTGGCTGCCTCCAAAGGTGATCAGCTTACGATTGCGACGGTTCCTGATTCCATGCCTAACGGGGCAATTGTGAAGTAAATCGAATGAATAATTGGCGGGCCAGTCTGAGGACTGGTCCGCTTTTTTTAGTGCGCCCAGCATGGGCGCTATCTCTAGGGTTGAAGTCCCGAATGGCGAAGGCAGTAGTAGCCATTAGCTTAAGG